>JACOSX010000159.1 GCA_016178625.1 Ignavibacteria bacterium | reverse complement strand
TGCCTTTGTTCTCGGAATCGGGATCAAGACCTTCAAGTCCAACCGGCAAGAAGCTACAGCCTTCAACTATGCCGCCTCAGATTCAGAGTTCGCGGCACGCTCGCAATTGCTTCCCGGGGTCGATTCATCCCAACAGGCACAACGGGCCCAACATAATGGAGAAACAGGCTCATTGGAGATCGGAACGCCGAAGGCATCTGCTCAACTCCCGAAGGCAATCAACATCAACGCTGCATCCAAGGATGAGCTAATGACACTTCCGGGAATTGGCGAGGCGATGGCGGAACGGATCGTTCTTTATCGAGAAGAGAATGGACCTTTTGCCTCTGTGGATGAGCTGAAGAACATCAAAGGGATTGGCGAGAAAAAGCTCGAGCGGATTGCGCCACTCTGCACGCTGGGAAAATAATCCATGTTCAAAAAATATTTTGCAGGAGTGAGCTTCACCGACGACACCGCGCACTTGGCGGTGCTTGAGGCAAAAAGTGAAACAATTCATATTCGTTACTTGGAAGAATTCAAGAACGGGAAGAGCGGAGACCTCTGGTTCCTTGAGCCATTACTTGCCCGAGACAATAAAGTTGTCCGAAGTGTTGCCAAAGTCTCCGTTGCGCTTGATCTGAGCACGGCGTTCCTCCACACGTTTCCAATCGATAACACGCTTAACCAGACGGAACAGAACGACCACATTTCGTGGGAGCTCTCGAACTACATCCCTGATTTCAATCCCAAAGAATACATCAAAGACACACAGGTTCTCCGGACGCGGGCTCAGGAACAAGTCTCCGAGCTCTTCGTCGTAGCGGTGAAGAGAGACTTCGTCTTTAAAATCCAGGATGCGCTCACCGAGAAGAAATACACACTCCATCTCGTTGAGTCAAATCATTACAGCGCGCAGTACGCATTGCTGGTGAATTATCCTGAGGTAAAAGGAAAGATGGTCATCCTCATTGCTCTATCACACGGAAGAGTTGATGCCGGGGTCCTCAATAACGGTCGCCTGCTCTTCTATCGGTATGCGCTGGCGAACTCGTCGGATGAGGTGTTGGAGTTTCTGCAATCTCTTGTTCCGGAATTTCCTGTCACTGACCTTTACTTCTATGGGGTATCAGCGTCGCATTCACTGGTAGATGCCTCACATCAGCGCTTCCGCCTTAATGCGGAGATGCTGAATCCGGTTAGACGAATTCCTGTGGCGAGCTCCTACCCTGAGTTCAGTACCTACATCGGGCACGAGTATCGCTTCGCGGCTGCGATCGGGTGCGCGTTGAGGAAAGAGTGAGAATCATTGCGGGGAAGTTCGGGGGTAGGGTTCTCACGACGGTTCGCGATAACAGCGTACGCCCAGCAACCGATCGCGTGAAAGGGTCAATCTTTAATATGTTGCAAAACCGTCTCGCGTTGTCTGGCGCGCGCGTTTTGGATCTCTTCGCGGGAAGCGGCAGTCTGGGATTTGAAGCGCTGAGCCGCGGAGCCAATCGAGTCGTCTTTGTCGATGAGAGCAATGTGGTCTTGGATGTCGTCGGAGAGAATGCGGAAAAGTTGAATTGCGTGGATTCATGTGAGATCGTTCAGACCGACGCGCTATCGTATATCGAACGAGTAGGGGAGCAGTTTGATTTGATCTTCGCCGATCCACCGTATGCATACGAAGGGACACAGGAAATTCCACTGCTTGTATTTCAGCAGAAGTTGCTCAAGAAGGGTGGATTTCTTATTATGGAACATACGAAACGATTGAAGATCCCTCCGTCGGCTTTGTATCAGATCGTCATTCAGAAAGACTTTGGCAATACACAAGTCAGCTTCTTTGTCCATACGGAATAACGTGGAGTAGCATCATTCATGAAAATCGCTCTCTATCCGGGAACATTTGACCCAATCACGTACGGTCATATTGATGTCATTGAACGTGCGCGAGAAATATTTGATAAAGTGATAGTAACGGTCGCTCACAATACATCCAAGCAGCCAATGTTTACGGATGAGGAGCGAGTGAAAATGATCCGCGAAGTTGTCCGGAAGTTTAACAATGTTGAAGTGAAATGTTTCGGCGGCTTACTCGTCACGTTTGCCCGGAAGAATCATGCGACCGCTATTGTACGTGGTCTGCGTGCGGTCTCCGATTTTGAGTATGAATTCCAGATGGCGCTCACCAACCGGAAGCTGGCTGATACGATCACCACTGTGTTTTTGATGCCACATGAGAAATACACCTATTTGAATTCAAGCATAGTCCGTGAAATTGCGACGTTCGGTGGAGACATCTCCGAGTTCGTTCCGCCAAGCGTTCGGCGACACCTAATGAAGAAATTTAAACTGACGACATCATTCTAACATGAAATCACTCTCTCTTAAAGTTCAGCAAATCGAAGAATCTCAAACGCTCGCATTCACACAACTTGCTCGCAAAATGCAGAGCGAGGGCATTGACGTGGTCAGCCTGACGGCAGGTGAGCCGGATTTTCCGACGCCACCTCATGTGAAGATGGCGGCAATCCAGGCGATCGATGAAAACTTTACACACTACACTGCAAATCAAGGTATCCCCGCGCTCATCAAAGCGATTGCGGAAAAGTTTATCAGCGAGAACAATCTGCAGTTTGATACATCGCAGATCCTCGTTTCGTGTGGGGCGAAACACTCGATCTTCAACGCTCTCCAGGCAGTATGCAACAAAGGCGATGAGGTTGTCATCCAATCTCCCTACTGGGTGAGCTATCCTGAGATGGTGAAACTTGTCGATGCGAAACCGGTCTTCGTGAACGCGACGGCGGAAAACAACTTCAAAATTTCTGCGACACAACTTCGTCGGGTGATCAACGAGAAGACAAAAGTGTTCATCTTCAATTCTCCATCGAATCCGACAGGCGCTGTATATACACAAGGTGAAATTGAAGAGCTTGCCGATGTCATTCGGGATACGGGGATCTATGTTATTTCTGACGAGATCTATGAGAAGGTCATTTACGATGGGGTGAAGCATTTCAGCATGGGCAGCATCAAGCCTATCCGGGATCAGGTCATTACCGTGAACGGGGTCTCGAAAGCATTTGCTATGACCGGCTGGCGGATCGGGTACCTCGGCGGAGCGAAGCCGGTTGTCGACGCGGCGGCGAAGGTTCAAAGCCAGGTAACGTCCAATGCCACGTCGATCGCACAACGTGCCGCCGCCGCCGCGCTCAGCGCACCAACAAAGGATGTCGACGAGATGGTGACAGAATTCAAGCGACGCCGTGATTTCGCCGTCGAACAGATTTCGAAAATCCCCGGCATCGAGTTGAAGGAGCCCAAAGGGGCGTTCTATCTCTTCCCGAGTCTTCAATCGTTTGTCGGGAAACGGTGGAATGGGAAAATGATTCGCGACGATATGGACATCGCTCAGTTTCTGTTGAGCGAAGAGCATCTCGCCGTCGTTCCTGGAAGTCCTTTCGGCGCGAAGAACCATATCCGGCTGTCCTATGCGTGCTCGATGAAAACTCTCCAGCAAGCCATGGAACGACTCAAGAATGCATGCAAGAAATTGCACGAGGCGTACTAGCCAATTTCCACCTGCTTCGTCTTGGTGAAACGCTTCTGGTCAGTATCTATGCCAAGCCATTCCCAGGACTGGAAGCAATTGTTTCTCTCCCTGCCACTCGCTATATTAAGGTATTAACTTAGATTGTTTTCGATAATATTGGAAGAATTATTATGCCCACGTATGGTTATCGATGTAAGTCATGTTCTTACGAATTTGAAGAGTTCCAGAAGGTATCTGATGCACCGCTTGTACAGTGCCCATCCTGCAAGAAAGAGACGCTGATGAGAATCATCGGCGGTGGAGCTGGACTGCATTTCAAGGGAAGCGGTTTCTATCTGACCGACTACAAGAATAAGTCCACCGGTGGAGGAGAGAAAGAGTCGAAAGGAAAAAGCGAAACGAAACCTGACTCAAAGCCTGAGACTAAATCCGAAACAAAACCAACCGATTCCACGCCCAGCAAGCCTTCCGGAGAGTCGCCCTCAGCGAATTGACGACGACTGCGTTGACCCGCGACGCTCAGTCAGGATATAAAGATAAATCATCAACGTTGCGACGCACATCCCGACGAGAAGCCACGGGTAAGGATTTCTACCATTCATCCGAGCACGATCGATCATCCAAAAGAACACCCACACGAAGAAGAATGTAAAATCGAGCATAACGACCTGGAAGATCCGGTCGTGAAGCATGAGATTCCAGAAGTGTGCAAATGGGGATTGAGCTTCGATGAGCGACAAGATTCCTAGTGCGGAGAAGCTGATGCTGAAGATGATCAGCAAGCAAAGAAGCAGTTTGCGGTTTGTGTGAAGTGGCATAATAGATCCGGGATGTTAGTAGAGGGTTAACGCGACAAACTTCAGTGGAGCGAAAGAATCCATCGGTTTCATGTTACTCCACATTGGAGCATGGGGTATTTTTATTCTTTCCCGAAGCGGTACACGATTGTCGCATTGATCAAATAATCGGCAAAGGCAGCATCTCCATGACGTTGCCCCGTTGGATCTGCAAGGTCGAACACACTTTTGGTCCTGTTCCGGTAAAGTGCAACCGGTGCGTTAAGCACTAAACTACCATTACCTCTCATGTATGAAACTCCCGGCTCAACAGAAATAATGTAGCCCGGTCTGCGGAACCCTTCGCTGCTGCCAATGACATCGTGGGGAGGAATACCTTCGATACGTACACCTAAACTTACAGATATACCTTCTTGCGGTAAGGCTGCATAGTTCATTCCCACGCGAGCCGAATATTGGTCGGCTACCGAATGATAAGCGATAAGCGGGTCAGCACCAGTCAGGGTGCCCCTTGTCAGGGTAGTGTTGAAGTTCTTCGGATTAAACATATAGAACGCGTTGACATACAACCAGGTGCGACTAAACACTTTTCGGTACGCCTGAACTTCCACATTGAACCCCCAACCACCGTCGCCTAACTGAATAGATTGATCAACGGCTTGGTGGACGATAGAATCTCTGCCGTCACTGGTTCGTTTGTGAAAATCATCTTGCACATTAGCGTTGCCTGTAGGGATTTTGATGCCAATGCCTAAGGCTAAGTTTCCTGTCGAATCTTCTTGAGGATCGAATAGCCAATTCAATCCCGAAACACGGAGGTCGCCAATGCCCATAGCATCTGTGCTGAAACGTACACGACCAGGATTGGACGTCGTACTGTTGCCATAGTGCTCGTAGAGCGACGAACGGTCATAACTGATGAGGGGTACATTGGTAGAGAGCGTGAATCGGTCGCTCAGAGCATGAGTCAAACTCAGATCAATCGTGTGAGCCGTGTTGACCACCTGAGTTCCCTGCTCAACTCGTTCAACTTGTTCGACATCGCCTCGGAAATGTTTGTAGGAGCGAAAATAGCGATACACCGCGGTCACTTGCCACTGTCCCTCCTGAAGTAATCCCGAATTGTTCGAGTGACCTCCCCCTGTGCAGTTCATAGGTTTAAGTGCGACACAACCTTGTCCCCGGCTTGATTCCGGAACCATGAGAAACGCGGATATCAAGAAGATGGAAATTACGGCACTTCTCTTCATACACGACCTCCTACAGTTTTTATTATGGTGGATTTCTCTAAAGTTATGAAAATGCAAAGTTGTCCGGCAGTTTTTCTTGGATTTACTCTCTCGCGTTTCCGATAACGGTCAACACGCAGATACGTGCAATCGGTTCAATGCGATTACACGTATTCTCCCGAACCTTGTGAGGAAAATATATAGAGAATTACCTATCAAAATCAACTCTAACAATGAGACTCTTCGCTCCCGCTCAGAGTGACGGTTAGAATTTTTACACAGTCTCAATCGCTTTTGGCATTTGGCGTTATGCGCTCGTGGGCGCCCGGCATGTGCCAACATTATTGTTCCTCAAATGACTGATCTGGTAGCCGCTGCAAATTACGGATGAATCGATCTCGATTGAACGGCGTCCCGCTCTTAATAATTTCGTAAGTCTCACCAGCAATGACCGATGCAATAAGCAGTTTTGCATCGCGCTCATTATATCCAAGAGCTTGTAGCTTTTCAAACGTTTGCGGTGTCTCAGGAGGATTGTTATCTTGTAGCTGCTTCTCCACGACATCGAGATAGACGGCTTGTAATTGTGGATTGAACCCCGACGATTTCACGAACCATTTCCTATTGATTGTCCTACTCGTGCCGCGCGGATCAACCTATTGCGGCCATAACCAACCGAACGTGCCTGCAGTCAGGAGCGCGTAGATCAATCCGTCAACTGTCGCCTTGATTGTCGTACTCCAGGCGCGGTGGTACCAGATCGACATCTGCCAGAGTGCAACGGAGTATCCGATAAATGCTGTAACTCCGGCGAACCGGAAGACGTGAAGGTAAGCCGCACCGGCAGGCAGCGCGCGTCCTGCAACGTACGCGGCGAAGAGACTGACAACAGCAGCGTAGAGAAACCAAAGGATGAGGTTTTTCCCCATCGAAGCGGGTCCGTTGGGCCAAACTGTAAGCATCACGACCGGACCCTTCTTCATCTTTTCGATAAACTCAGGTGAGCGCATCTCCTGTCTGGTTGACGGGCGGGGGACCAAGTAGTCGCCCGGCGGAATGGCGAGCGGGCGGAGCGCGTCCATCACCTTGTCTTCGTTCGACATCTTTGGGTAGTCATTCTTGTGCCACGGTAACACCATGTGGATAATGGAACTCACGATGAAGACGATCACGGACGATAGCAGAATCGGGAGGTAGAGTGTAGACAGTTCTGTCATGATGGTTCTCCTTATATTGTTTGTGAATGATTGACCGATGCTTTAGGGCATTGCTGAACTTGTTTCCGTCTTCTTTTTGGTGGTGTGTTCTGCGCCTTGGGGCAAAACCCTGACAAGTGGAATTGGCTTAATGCGATTACACTTATTCTCCCAAACCGTGTCAGGGAAATATAGAGATTTACCTGTCAAAGTCAACACTGTAGCTCCATCTACGAGTCCGCCACTGGAGGGCAGAAGAACTCCGACTTCTTATTTTATTTAGAAGTCGGAGTTCTACCGTCTACTAAGCAACAGTTTCTCAATTTCTGCTTTCCTCTGTTGTCCTTCCGAAAAATCCATAACAAACCTCCGATATTCCTCCGCAGTACCGAAGAGTCTCTGTCTCACTCTCACATTTGGTGAATTAATATTAGTCGACCTTGATATCCATTCCCTGGATGAAGTCCGTATATTTGTGTAAAAATTAGGAGGTGCCGCTCCGGTTGGTTAGATTTGAAGTGAGCAAACCACAAATTCTAATCAAATAAAAGGAGACAGCACCATGAATAAGAAGATACGGCCCTCGGAGAAGAAGA
>JACOSX010000158.1 GCA_016178625.1 Ignavibacteria bacterium | reverse complement strand
TGACGGCTCCAAAGGCCGCTGTCCTGCCATTAGACGACCCGGCAATGGAATGATGGTACAGCCAAGGTCGAACGCTGTTTCAGAATTTCAGTCCGGCCTCACGCGCACCATCTGCCATCGACTTCACGATGCCGTGGTACAAATACCCATTCCGATCGAACACAACCTGCTTCACATTTTTTTCGATTGCCTTCTTCGCCACGAGCATCCCGACGCGCTTCGCGACCCCGATCATCCCTTTCACACCCTTCAGCTCATCGCGCAAGTCCGGTGAATTCGATGAGGCTGCAACAAGTGTCTTGGATTGCGTGTCATCCACAACCTGTGCATACACATGATGAAGGCTGCGGTAGATTGTTAAGCGAGGTCGCTCTGCCGTGCCGCGAATTTTTTTCTGCACACGGCCTTTAATCCTTAACCGTTGTTCAATTCTCGATTTCTTAATCATATTAACCTGCCTTTGCTCCTGCTGTTGCAGCAGCCTTGCCAGCTTTCCGACGGATATATTCGCCTTCGTACTTCACACCCTTGCCCTTGTAGGGTTCCGGCGGACGGAACGAACGAAGCTTCGCCGCTACCTGCCCAACAAGCTGCTTGTCGATCCCCGATATCACAATATTCGTTGGTGCTGGGATCTCCACCTTGATACCTGCGGGTGGCTCGAACAGAATGGGATGTGAGTACCCAAGTGCAAGCTGCACTTTTTTTCCTTTGAGTTCTGCTTTGTATCCGACACCAACGATCTCCAGACGTTTCTGAAATCCTTCCGAGACACCCTTGAGCATGTTATGTACAAGTGCGCGCCAGGTTCCATGAAGTGCTTTCTGCGACTTGAGATCCGAAGAGCGCGTCAAGAGAATTTCATTTTCCTTCAGATCAATACCGATCGAAGCAGGAATACGTGCAGTGAGCTCACCTTTTGGTCCACTCACTTTTAGCGTCCCATCTTTCTTTTCAACCTTGACTCCCTTGATCGAGGGAATCGGTTTTCTACCTATACGAGACATGGTCGTTCTCTTTCGCTCTCAAATGATTACCATATATGACAAAGCACTTCGCCACCAATTTTTTGCAGGCGCGCGTCTTTATTCGTCATCATACCTTTGGACGTGGATATGACAGCAATACCTAAACCATTAAGAATGCGCGGCAATTGATCGGCGGGAACATAGACTCGTAGTCCGGGTGTACTGACGCGCTTCAATCCACTGATCGCACTCACGCCATCGGTGTATTTGAGCGTCAGGCGCAGGATACCCTGCTTCAAGTCCTTGACTTCCGTGTAACTTGTAACGAATTTTTGATCGATTAGAATTTCTGTCAAAGCGCGCTTCATGCGTGATGCCGGAATATCGACGCGTTTGTGCCGCGCACGAATTGCGTTCCGAACACGGGTTAAATAATCTGCTATGGGGTCTGTTGTATTCATAATCTTATTGTTTTCTTTACCAGCTCGCTTTGGTGACGCCAGGAATTTTCCCTTCAAGAGTCATCTTTCGAAAACAGATGCGGCAAATACCGAACTTCCGAAGGTAGGCGCGCGGCCTGCCACAAATTCCGCATCGGTTATGCTTGCGAACAGCATACTTCGGTGTCTTCTTCGCTTTCACAACCATTGCTAAACGTGCCACGTCATGTCTCCTGTGATCATTCTTAATGATATCAGTTATTTCTGTTCGATTGCTTCACGCTTCACGAACGGCATGCCAAATTCCTTTAGAAGCGCGTACGCTTCCTGATCGGTTTTCGCGGTCGTGACAAAGGTGACATCCATCCCAAAAACCTTCGTGACCTTGTCGACATCGATCTCAGGGAAGATGATATGTTCTTTAATACCGATCGTGTAGTTGCCACGACCGTCAAACGATTTGTCCGAGAATCCGCGGAAATCGCGGATGCGAGGAACCGCGACATTGATAAAGCGATCCATAAACTCATACATTCGACGTTCCCGAAGCGTGACGCGAACCCCAATAGGCAATCCCTCTCGCAATTTGAAATTCGAGATTGCCTTCTTCGCCTTTGTCGTGACTGGTTTCTGGCCCACGATGATCTCGAGGTCTTTCACAACTCCATCAAGCAGTTTGGCATCCTGCGTTGCTTGACCGACACCGACATTGATCGCAATCTTTTCCAGCTTCGGCACCTGCATAACGTTCGAATAGTGAAACTGAGTCATCATGTTTTGTATGACACCCTTCCTAAACAGTTCCACAAGCCGAGGTGCAACACCTTTTTCCTGCTCATGTGACTCTGGTGCTTTCGGAGCTTCCTTGACAGCCTTTTGTTGTTTCTCTTTTGCCATGAAATCTTCTTTCGCTTAAAACATTTCTTCGCAGTTTCGGCACACCCGCATCATGTGCTTCTTGCCAGTTGCAGAATCCGTTACAGCCTTACGACCAACGCGAGATGGCTTACTGCATTTCGGGCAAATCACCATCGCGTTTGCCGCACTGATAGGGGCTTCTTTCTGTACAATCCCCCCTTGCGGATTCTTTTGCGATGGACGCGCATGGCGTTTAATGATATTCACACCTTCAATGATGATGCGACGTTCTTCTCGGAACATTTTCAGCACTTTACCGGATTTCCCGCGAGCGTTTCCGGCGATCACCATAACATTATCGTTCTTATGAATTTTCATACTCGATCCATTTTTCCTTACAGCACCTCTGGTGCGAGTGAGATAATTTTCATATAATTCTTGTCGCGTAATTCGCGTGCAACAGGCCCGAAAATACGCGTGCCACGAGGTTCACCTTGAGCATTGAGCAGCACTGCGGCATTCTCATCGAAGCGGATAAACGATCCGTCTTTGCGGCGTGTTTCTTTCCTTGTTCGCACGATGACCGCTCGGGAGACTTCACCCTTCTTCACGCCCGCGCCGGGAATTGCACTCTTCACGGAGACCACGATAACATCACCGACGCTTGCGTAGCGCCTGTCATGACCACCCAGCACGCGAATACATCGAACCTTTTTCGCCCCTGAGTTATCCGCGACAACGAGATTTGTTTCTTCCTGGATCATACCATGTTCTTCTGGGTTATTTTGCTTTTTCTACAATTTCCACCAAGCGCCATCGCTTGTTCTGACTCAAAGGACGCGTTTCTGCTATCTTCACAACATCTCCGAGACTAGCTTCTTGCTTTTCATCATGCGCCATCAGTTTCGTTGTTCGCGTAAAGTACTTTTTATAGATCGGATGAGCAACACGGCGTTCGATCGCGACGACAATACTTTTCTGCATCTTATTACTTACGACTCTTCCGAGTCTTATTTTGCGTTGTGATGTTCGTTCAGCCATGATAGATAATGATTCCTCTGCTTACGTTGACGCCACTGGGGCGGTTGCCTGAATCTTGGATTGTTTCATTTCGCGCTCGCGGAGCACGGTTCTCATTCTGGCGATATCGCGTCGTGCTAATCGTACTTTGATGGGGCTCTCAAGCTGGCTCGTTGCCTTCTGAAATTTCAGATGGACGAGATTTTCTTCCTCGTCCTTAATCCGCTTGCGCAATTCTTCGTCGGGTAATTCTCGAATCTCAAATATCTTCATACTGATATCCCCTTCCCTTAAGCTGCTTCGTACGTTGGACGCGTTACCATTCTCGTCTTAATTGGTAACTTGTGTGCTGCGAGGTTCATTGCTTCTGCAGCCACCGTCTTGTTGATGCCCCCAAGTTCGAACATAATCGTTCCTGGTTTCACGACGGCAACCCAAAATTCCGGTACACCTTTTCCACTTCCCATACGAGTCTCTGCCGGTTTTTTCGTTACAGGCTTGTCAGGGAATATTCGAATCCACACTTTTCCTTCGCGCTTCATTAATCTTGTTAACGCAACTCGTGCTGCCTCAATCTGGCGCTGTGTGATCCATCCGGGTTCGAGGGCTTTCAAACCGAAATCCCCAAATGATACCGATGCACCTCGAGTCGCTTTGCCTTTCATGCGACCCCGTTGAGCTTTTCTATATTTAACTCGCTTTGGTAGAAGCATAGATTAATTCATTCATCAAGAAATTATTTTGTTGGACGCTCAAGCACTTCACCTCTGCATATCCACACCTTCACGCCAATTGCACCGTAAATTGTTTGAGAGGTTGCCTGAGCGTAATCAATATCGGCGCGGAGGGTATGCAAGGGGATGCGCCCTTCTTTGTATTGCTCAGATCGTGCAATTTCTGCTCCGCCCAACCGCCCGCCACACATGACCCGAACACCCTCGGCGCCCATCCGCATTGCGGAGGTAATTCCCATTTTCATGGCTCGACGAAATGACATTCTTCCTTCGAGCTGACCTGCAATGTTCTCAGCAAGCAGGTAGGCATCAAGCTCCGGACGTTTGATTTCATGAATCAGAATCTTCACTTCCTTGTTCGTAATCTGCTTCAGTTCCTCTTCCAGCTGGGTAATCTCTTTGCCACTTCTTCCGATGACGATTCCCGGACGAGAGGTATGGATCGTGATCACAGCCCGCTTGGGTGTTCGGTCGATGAGTATTCGGGAGATCCCCGCTTTCTTCAACCGGCTCTGGATGTAGTTGCGAATCTTCAGGTCTTCTTGAAGTTTACCTGCGAAATCTTTTTCGTCATACCAATTGGAGTCCCACGAACGTAAGACCCCTAAACGAAAACCAATTGGATGTACTTTTTGTCCCAAAAAGACTCCTATTCTTGAGTTGGTTTCTTAGTAGTGTGTTTTTCTTTTGGCTTCACTGCCTGAACTTTTTTCACCTTCTCGACGCGTTGTGCCACCACGATTGTCAAATGGTTGGAACGCTTTACAATTCGATAAGCACGACCCATTGGAGCCGGCATCATTCGTTTCATACCGGGACCGCCATCCACAAATACTTCCTTGATATAGAGGGTATCAGTCTCAGTGCGACCCGCTTCATCTTTGTTCTGTAAATTGGATACCGCCGACCTGAGAACCTTTTCGGCAACTCTCGATGCATGTTTAGGCGAGAAGTGGAGTATGCCGAGTGCTTCAGGCACTGATTTTCCACGAATCAAGTCTATCACCAGGCGCATTTTCCTCGGTGATGAATTGATGTAGCGATTCACTGCTCGTGCTTCCAACATATCGTTATCCTTCAGTCGTCGTTGTAGTCTCGCTCTTCAGTCCGGGATGCGTCCGAAAAATTCGTGTAGGAGCAAATTCTCCGAGCTTGTGTCCCACCATCCCTTCATGGATGTAAACCGGAATAAACTTGTTGCCATTATGCACCGCAAGCGTATGACCGACGAAATCAGGGGTGATCGTTGATGACCGGGACCATGTCTTAATGACTTTTTTCTGACCGGACTTGCTCAATGCTTCTATCTTCTGGAGAAGCTTTGCATCAACATAAGGTCCTTTTTTTAGAGAGCGACTCATAGAATAATTTTCACTACAAGATATAGAATGATGTTACTTTCGACGCTTGACAATAAACTTGTTAGATTTCAACTTATGATGGCGTGTCTTTTTCCCCTTTGTGTGCCAGCCCCACGGTGACACCGGGTGAGGATTACCCTGCGGCGATTTTCCTTCACCACCACCATGTGGGTGATCGACGGGGTTTTGGACTACACCACGCGACTGTGGACGAATCCCCAGCCACCGCGAACGACCTGCTTTACCAAGATTGACATTCTCATGATCAAGATTGCTAACGACACCAACAGTGGCATAACACTCGACCTGTACATTTCGGATTTCGCCCGAGGGCATCCGGAGTTGAGCGTACTTTCCTTCCTTTGCAATCACTTGAATAGAAGACCCGGCACTGCGGGCAATTTGACCGCCCTTCCCGAGACGCAATTCAACATTGTGCACAAATGTTCCCACAGGAATGTTACCTAATGGCATTGCATTGCCAACCTTAATGTCTACCTGTGGTCCGGATGTGAGGACTTCCCCCACCTTGATGCCATCCGGTGCAATGATATATCGCTTCTCCCCATCCTTGTACTGCAATAACGCAATACGCGCGGAGCGATTGGGATCATACTCAATTGATGTGACCTTTCCAGCAATGCCGATCTTATCACGTTTAAAATCAATGATGCGATAGAAACGCTTGTGTCCGCCGCCGCGATGTCGCGATGTGATGTGACCGTTCGTATTCCGTCCGCCAGTTTTCCTCAACGGCTCGATGAGCGATTTCTCAGGCTTCGATTTTGTAATTTCATCAAACGTCGGAATTGTCATCCAGCGCGTTCCCGGCGTTGTCGGTTTTAGTATGCGAAGTGCCATAATCCTATTCTCTATTCTTCTCTAACGTTAAACGTTCTCAAAGAGATCAATCTTATCGCCTTCTTTCAATGTCACAACTGCCTTTTTGAAATGGGAGGTCTTTCCGGCGAATCGCCCTTTCTTTGTCATTTGTGACTTCGTCTTGCCCTTAAAATTCATCGTGCGTACACTGACGACAGTGACATTGAACTTCTTTGCGACGGCGCGGGCAATGTCAATCTTGTTTGCCTTCGAATCGACTTCGAACGCATAAACACCCTTCTCTTGAAGGTTTGAAATCTTTTCCGTTACAATAGGACGATAAATTATTCCAAGCATATAGCTGTCTTCTTAATGAAATGTTTTTTCCAAAACCTCAATGGCGCTCTTCTGAATCAACAACATCTGGTTATCGAGTAACTGATACGCAGATGCTTTTGAGGCTTCAAGAACAGCAAATGCCCGGATGTTTCTGCCGGACTTCCACACTGCTTGATCGGCTTTCGGAACTAACAATAATGTTTTCTTTCCAGACAACTCAAGCGCCTTCAAGATATCAGCCATCGATTTTGTTTTGGGCTGATCGAGTGAAAAGTCTTCAACGATCTTAATCGCGGCATCCTTCGCCTTGTGGCTCAGTGCAGACTTGCGCGCCAATTGTTTTACTTGTTTCGGCACATTCATCGAATAATCACGCGGCGTGGGTCCGAAGATTGTACCACCGCCTTTCCACAAGGGGGAACGCACTGCACCAATTCTCGCACGACCGGTGTGTTTCTGCTTCCACAACTTCTTACCGCTTCCACTAACCTCGCCGTACGTTTTCGTCTTATGCGTCCCCTGGCGCTGATTTGCGAGATATGCCCTCACAGCCTGGTAGATTGCATGATCATTCGGCTCGATCTCGAAGATCTCAGGAGCAAGCTTGATCTTGTCTCCACTGATTGACCCATCTTTCTTGTAGACTTCCAATTCCATACGATCAGGCCTTATACTTTCTCTTTGAGGATCTCAACATAACTGTTATTATATCCGGGGACAGAGCCGCGAATCAGCAAGAGGTTCGATTCAGGGATGACCTGGATTACGCGAAGGTTCTTCACCGTCACATTATCTCCTCCCATACGACCTGCCATACGCATACCTTTGAAGACTCGCGATGGATAGGAGCTCGAACCGATGGAACCTGGTGCGCGGACGCGGTCACTTTGACCATGCGTCTTAGAGCCACCACCAAAATGATGGCGCTTAACGACACCTTGAAAGCCACGGCCCTTCGATTGTCCTGCCACTGAAACAACATCCCCCTGGGAGAACAGGGCATCGACTTTGATCTCGGCTCCAAGCTGAAACTTGGTCACGTCGAATCCTCTAAACTCCCGGACAAGTCGCTTTGGCGTTATGCTGGCTTTCTTGAAATGCCCACCGAGCGGTTTGTTCGTCAGGCGCTCTTTCTTGTCCTGAAACCCGAGCTGAAGAGCCTCGTATCCGTCTTTGTCCTTCGTCTTGATCTGTGCGACATAACAAGGACCCGCTTCGATTACCGTACAGGGAATTGATTCTCCCTTCTCATCGAAGATACTCGTCATGCCTATTTTCTTGCCTAAGATACCAGTCATTATACATTCTGAAATAAATAAACCTCATCACGCCGAGTGCCGATCGGCATCCGGGAATAACAGTCTAGCTATGTTGGAAAAAAGTTGTTAGACCTATCTCCACATCGACGCCAGCGGGAAGCTCAAGCTTCATCAACGAATCAACTGTCTTGTTCGACGAGTTGAGAATGTCGATTAGGCGCTTATGGGATCGCATTTCGAACTGTTCGCGCGATTTCTTGTCAACATTCGGTGAGCGCAATACAGTATACAGCGTACGCTTCGTTGGCAATGGAATCGGACCGGATACGATCGCCCCCGTGGATTTTACCGTCTTAATGATCTTCTCCGCGGATTTGTCGATCAGCGTATGGTCGTACGACTTTAGCTTGATTCGTATCTTTTGTCCAGCCACTTCTGCGTTCCTTTAGATTACTTGTGATCTTATTCGATAATCTTCGTTACAACACCTGCACCGACCGTATGTCCACCCTCGCGGATAGCGAAGCGTAGTCCTTCTTCCATTGCAATAGGAGCAATCAGCTCTACACTGATATTATCGACATTATCGCCCGGCATAACCATTTCAGTTCCCGTGGGGAGGGTAGCAACTCCCGTCACGTCGGTTGTACGGAAGTAGAACTGGGGGCGGTACCCGCTGAAGAACGGAGTATGACGTCCGCCTTCTTCTTTCTTCAACACATAGACCTGTGCATTAAATTTCTTGTGCGGTGTAATGGATCCCGGCTTTGCGATAACCATACCACGCTCGAGCTCATTCTTTTCGATACCACGCAACAGCAATCCTGCATTATCGCCCGCCTGGACTTCATCGAGTTCTTTGCGGAACATCTCTGCTCCGGTGATGACTGTCTTCTTATGCGCTCCAAGTCCAATGACTTCAACTTCATCACTAACCTTTGCCTTACCTCGCTCGACGCGTCCGGTGCCAACAGTTCCGCGTCCTGTAATTGAAAACACGTCTTCTACTGGCATCAGGAATGGCTTATCGATATCACGCTTCGGAAGCGGAATGTACGTATCAACGGCGTTCATCAGATCAAAAATCGGTTTGAATGCTGGATCATCCGCCTTTGAATCGGGCGCTAATGCGCGTTCCATTGCCTTCAGAGCACTGCCGCGAATGATTGGAATTTCATCTCCAGGAAATTCATATTTCTTCAGGAGGTCGCGCATTTCCATCTCAACAAGCTCGATCAGTTCCGGATCGTCCACCATATCGACTTTATTCATGAACACAACAATTCGAGGAACACCGACCTGGCGAGCAAGAAGAATATGTTCACGCGTCTGTGGCATGGGCCCGTCGTTGGCGGCAACAACAAGAATCGCTCCGTCCATCTGAGCAGCACCAGTGATCATGTTCTTAATGTAGTCAGCATGGCCCGGGCAATCGACGTGCGCATAGTGTCGCTTTTCTGTTTGATACTCGACATGAGCAACGGCAATCGTGATTCCACGCTCTCGTTCTTCAGGAGCATTATCAATACTATCGAACGTACGGATCGATGCCAGACCCTTCTTCCCCAGCACCATCGTGATGGCTGCAGTGAGGGTGGTCTTTCCATGATCGATATGACCAATGGTTCCCACGTTGATATGCGGCTTGTCGCGTGTGAATTTTTCTTTTGCCATTTGTTAGATCTCCTTTATTGCTGAGAAGGTATAGAGTGCATTGTTGTTATGCTGGAACTGCTTCTTTTCCTTTGACTTTTTCCACGATTTGATCTGCGATGCTTTGCGGGACCTCTTCATAGAAAGCGAACTGCATTGTGTAAATCGCGCGACCTTGAGTCATGGAGCGCAATTGGGTCGAGTATCCGAACATCTCAGAAAGCGGTACCTTACACTTAATAACTTGCGCATCTTTGCGAGCGTTCAAACCCTCGATCTTGCCGCGCCGCGAACTCAAGTCGCCCATGACATCGCCCATGTACTCTTCCGGTGTCACGACTTCGACATCCATAATCGGCTCGAGGAGAACGGGGTGTGCTTTCCGTGCAGCTTCCTTGAACGCAATCGAACCTGCAATCTTGAACGCCATCTCCGATGAGTCGACATCGTGGTACGACCCATCGAACAACTTCACTTTCACATCCTCCACAGGATAACCCGCGAGAACACCATTTCTCATCGCTTCCACAATTCCTTCAGACACGGGATTAATATATTCCTTCGGAATTGAGCCCCCAACGATTGCATTCTCGAATTCGTATCCTTTGCCTTTTTCGTTTGGCTCGATTGTAATCCAGACATGGCCGAATTGACCGCGACCACCAGATTGCCGTATGAACTTTCCTTCCTGTTCGACCTTCTTGCGGATAGTCTCCTTGTACGCGACCTGGGGTTTGCCAACATTTGCCTCGACGCGGAATTCACGCTTCATTCGGTCGATGATAATCTCAAGATGAAGCTCCCCCATCCCACTGATAATAGTCTGGCCGGTTTCTTCATTGGTTGAGACACGGAACGTTGGATCTTCTTCTGATAACTTAGCAAGAGCTTCCCCCATCTTTTCCTGATCTGCCTTTGTCTTCGGCTCGATCGCCACGGAGATCACAGGTTCTGGGAAGTCCATCTTTTCCAGAATGATCGGATCTTTTTCTTCACATAGAGTATCACCGGTGCGCGTGTGTTTTAATCCTACAACAGCAACAATATCTCCAGTATACGCCTCATCAACATCTTCTCGATGATTTGCATGCATCCGGAGCAGTCTCCCGATTCGCTCTTTCTTCCCGGATGTCGAATTATAGACATACGATCCTGTATGAATGATACCGGAGTAAACGCGGAAGAAGGTTAGTTTGCCGACGTAAGGATCCGTCATAATCTTAAACGCGAGGGCAGTGAATTTTTCCTTGTCATCTACCTTGCGGACGATATGATCTTTCATGTTTTCATGATGACCTGTGATTTCTCCGCTCGAAACATCTATAGGAGATGGGAGAAAATCAATAACTCCATCTAGCAATGCTTGAACACCCTTGTTCTTAAAAGACGATCCGCAGAGGACAGGAATAATACTCACCTTAAGACAAGCCCTGCGAAGCACAGTTTTGATCTCAGAGGGAAGGATCTCTTTCCCTTCGAGATACTTTTCAAGCAAGGTATCATCTTCGTCCGAGACAGCTTCGAGCATCTTCGTTCGAAATTCTTGAGCCTTCTTTTGAAGATCGTGAGGAATCTCAAGGTCGTCCCATGTAATCCCGGCGTTACTTTCATGGAAGATGCGAGCTTTCATGGTGATGAGATCGATAAACCCTGTGAACATGTCACCTTCACCGACAGGGATTTGGACTGGCACTGCATTAGCGCCGAGTCGGGTCTTCATCATCTCAATCACGTTGAAGAAATCAGCACCCACACGATCCATTTTATTGACGAACGCGAGTCTCGGGACTCCATATTTGTCAGCCTGACGCCAAACGGTTTCAGATTGCGGCTCAACACCACCAACTGCGCAAAAAAGGGCGACAGCTCCGTCGAGAACTCTGAGTGATCGCTCCACCTCAACTGTAAAATCGACGTGACCCGGTGTATCGATAATATTAACGCGATGATTGTTCCAGAAACAGGTGGTCGCCGCGCTCGTGATGGTAATTCCGCGTTCCTTCTCTTGCTCCATCCAATCCATCGTTGCCGCGCCATCGTGGACTTCACCCATGCGATGGAGAACACCCGTATAAAAGAGAATACGCTCTGTTGTTGTCGTCTTACCTGCATCAATATGAGCCATGATGCCGATATTTCTCGTTCGTTCTAAAGGATATATTCTAGGCATACGTATCTTCGGATATCTACCGTTTTATCAAAAAGGTGACAGGATAATTACCACTTAAAATGAGCAAAGGCTTTATTCGCTTCCGCCATCTTGTGTGTATCCTCTTTCTTTTTCACTGCACTTCCCTCATTATTTGCCGCAGCCAAAAATTCAGAGGCTAATTTCAACGACATCGACTTATCTTTTCGCTCACTCGCATAGGCAATCAACCAGCGAATTGCAAGGGCAACACTCCGATCGGACCGCACTTCCGTTGGGATCTGATATGTCGCGCCCCCAACTCGTCTCGCGCGGATCTCCAGAAGCGGCTTCACGTTGTTGACAGCCTTCTTGAATATGTCAAGTCCAGGAGTTTTGGCGCGCTGTTCTGCAACATCGAACGCATCATATACGATCCGACGCGCCAGATGCTTCTTGCCCTGTTTCAATACACTGTTGATAAATTTGGCAACTAAAACATCATTGAACTTTGGATCAGGGGTGATGATCCTTCGTGTAGCTGTTTTCTTTCTCATAACTATTTCGGCTTCTTAGCTCCATATTTAGATCTGCCCTGTTTCCGATCTGTCACACCTGCAGTATCCAGTGTCCCACGGACAATATGATACCTGACACCAGGCAGATCTTTCACTCTTCCACCACGAATGAGGACAATAGAATGTTCTTGTAAGTTGTGTCCCTCACCCGGGATATATGCTGTAACCTCTATACTATTGGTTAATCGAACGCGAGCGACCTTTCGAAGCGCCGAGTTCGGCTTCTTGGGGGTTGTCGTGTATACCCTGGTACAAACCCCTCTCTTCTGCGGGGAACTCTGAAGTGCTGGAGCTTTACTCTTCCAGGTTACTTTTTCTCTACTAAATCGAACAAGTTGATTAATCGTAGGCAAATCGGTGGTACTCCTGAATTTTGACAAAGCTTACAAATATATGAATTTTCTCGGTATTTGTCAATAAGTATCTCACTTAGTTCTTAATATTTTTCACACACTTCTCATCCCTCCGAGGATGTAGCGCGTTCCCTTTTCCGAACCTTTTTCTTTTCGGGCTCAACTTGCTCAACAACTGCTGGCTCAATTTCCAGCATTTCTTCCTTAGGCATCACGATAATGTTTCTGAATTTCTTGAGTCCAGTTCCCGCGGGGATGAGATGTCCCATGATCACGTTTTCTTTTAAGCCCAGCAGATGATCTACTTTTCCTTCGATCGCTACGTCTGTCAACACCTTCGTTGTTTCCTGGAAGGATGCAGCGGAGATGAAACTCTCCGTGGACAACGCCGCTTGAGTTATTCCTAACAGGATCGGTTCCGCTGTTGCAGGCTCAGCGTCTCGGGACTCGGCAACCTTTTTGCTCTTCTTTCGTAGGTCGGAATTCACCTCACGAACTTTTTTCTTTGAAAGGATTTGACCGTTCCGAAGTTTGGAATCTCCTTTACTCGTGACAACAACTTGATCCTTGAGAGTTTCATTTTCTTGATTGACGGTTTGAATGTCAACATAATCATCTTCAAGAAAGCGAGTATCGCCGGGATCGATGACCCTCACCTTCTGCATCATTTGCCGGACAATGACCTCGATATGCTTGTCGTTGATTTTCACGCCTTGCATCCGATACACTTCTTGAATCTCATTGACAAGATATTCCTCTACTGCACCAACCCCTTTGATCCGAAGAATATCGTGTGGATCAATCGCCCCATCCGAGAGCCGCTCACCCGACCGTATCACGTCGTTTTCCTGAACAAGAACATGTTTTCCCATCGGGATAAGATACCGGCGCTCATCTAATCCATCGTGACTCTTTACAAAGATTTCTCGAGATCCACGCTTCTGTGGGCCGAGGCCGAACTTGACCACACCATCGATCTCTGAAACGATAGCGGGACCTGCAGGACTTCGAGCCTCAAACAATTCTGTCACTCGCGGCAAGCCACCGGTAATATCACGTGTCTTACCACTGTCACGCGGAATCTTCACAAGCACTGTGCCCGCTTGAACTTCTTCACCATCATTGACAACCATGTGAGCTCTGGTCGGAATGATGTAGTTCCCCACCTTTTGCCCGCTTGCGTTTTGAATCATGATCGTTGGACTCAGTGTCCGATCACGAGAATCGATGACAACCTTTTGGATATGACCAGTTTGCTCGTCAGGTTCTTCTCGATATGTGACGTTTTCTTTGAGATCTTGATATTTTACGGCACCCGGATGCTCTGAAATAATAACCGCATTATAAGGATCCCACTCATAAATAATCTCACCGCGCTTGACTTTTGCCCCATCAGCAATAAGCAACGTGGCACCGTAAGGAACATCATATTTCGTGAGGATGCGGTTGTCGCCATCAAAAATATTCACCACACCGCTCCGGCCGAGAACGATCAGTTTACCATCCGAGTCGGATTGTTTCAAGTATTTTATACCATCATACTTGACTTTTCCATCGAACTTTGAAACAATCTGGGATTGCGTCGCGATCAAACTTGCGGTGCCTCCGGTATGGAATGTTCTCAGTGTTAATTGAGTACCAGGTTCACCAATTGACTGCGCAGCGAGAATACCGACAGGCTCGCCCGGCTCGACAAGTTTGGAGGTCGTGAGATTCCGTCCATAACACTTCGCGCAGACGCCACGCTTCGCTTCACACGCCAGCACAGAACGAATCTCAACTGCTTCAATGGATGTTTCGGCGATCGCAGATGCCTTGACTTCATCGATCTCCTCGCCTGACTTGACGATTACCTTTCTGGTTAGTGGATCCACCACATCATGAACAGTCACACGGCCAAGAATACGTTCGGCGAGGGGTTCCTTTACATCCTCACCCTCTTTCAGCGCGCCTGTCAGCACACCTCGGATTGTTCCGCAATCATCGACCGAGATAATGGCATCCTGCGCGACGTCGACCAGTCGCCGAGTGAGATAACCGGCATCCGCCGTCTTGAGCGCCGTATCAGCCAAACCTTTTCTTGCACCGTGCGTGGAGATAAAATATTCAAGGATCGAAAGCCCTTCGCGGAAGTTCGCGATAATCGGGTTTTCGATCAGTTCACCGGTCGCACCCGACATGCTCTTCTGTGGTTTTGCCATCAGACCACGCATGCCCGCCAGTTGACGCACCTGTTCTTTCGAGCCTCTTGCACCAGAATCAACCATCATGTACAAGGAATTAAATCCGTCACGATCGTGCTGGAGCGAATCGAACAGTCGTTCAGCAACTCGATTTGTTGTTCGCGTCCAAATATCGATCACTTTGTTGTATCGCTCCCCATTCGTGATAAAGCCGCGATAGTATTGGTTCTGAACATTATCGACGTCCTTGCTTGATTTCCCGATGACATCTTCTTTCTCGCGAGGAATAATCACGTCTCCAACACTGACCGAAAGTCCGCCTTTCGTAGCATAAGTGAACCCAAGCTCTTTGAGGTTATCCAAGAACTCTGCTGTACGGAGATTGCCGCACGATCGGAACGCCGTTTGCACAATTTGAACCAATCGTTTTTTGTTCAAAAGCTCGTTCATGAAACCGAGCTCTTTCGGAACGATCTGATTAAAAATTACGCGACCGGTGGTCGTTTCAACCATCTTGCCTTCGATCCGGACTTTAACGCGTGCATGCAATCCGACCTTTCCTGCATTGTATGCAATGATCACCTGGTCAGGGGATGAGAACATCTTTCCCTCACCAATATCTCCGGCTTTTGATTTTGTCAGATAATAACACCCCAGAACTTGATCCTGAGTGGGATGGACAATCGGCGCGCCATTAGAGGGCGAAAGAATGTTGTGGCTCGAAAGCATCAGAATACGGGCTTCGAGCTGTGCATCATATGATAGAGGAATGTGAACAGCCATTTGATCGCCGTCGAAATCGGCATTAAATGCTGTACACACCATCGGATGAATGCGTATGGCTTTTCCTTCAACGAGCACAGGCTGAAACGCTTGAATGCCAAGCCGGTGAAGAGTAGGGGCGCGATTGAGCAACACTGGATGTCCATCGATGATCGTCTCAAGGATTTCCCACACCTCTTGTCCCTTCTTATCGACCATCTTCTTTGCGCTTTTGACGGTTTTTACAAGACCGCGTTCGATAAGTTTTCGGATGATGAAGGGTTTAAAGAGCTCCACCGCCATGTCTTTTGGGAGACCGCATTGGTGCAATTTCAACTCCGGGCCAACCACGATGACCGAACGACCAGAATAATCGACGCGCTTTCCAAGCAAGTTCTGTCTGAATCGTCCTTGTTTGCCTTTCAACATATCGGAAAGCGACTTGAGTGCGCGGTTGTTATCAGATCGAACCGCATTGAGTCGTCGTGAATTATCAAACAAAGAATCCACTGCCTCCTGCAACATGCGTTTTTCGTTTCGCAAGATCACCTCAGGAGCTTTGATCTCGATCAGCCTCTTCAACCGGTTGTTCCGGATGATGACTCTACGATAGAGATCATTCAGATCTGATGTTGCAAATCGACCCCCCTCGAGAGGGACAAGCGGTCGCAGCTCTGGCGGAATGACCGGTATGACATCCAACACCATCCAATGCGGTTTGTTTGCCGGTCCGTTCTCACGTTCACGGAACGCTTCTACCACACGCAGCCGCTTCAGCACTTCTTGCTTTTTCTGCACAGATGATTCTTCCTTCGCTGCAACCCGGAGTTCAGCGCCGAGTGACTCGATATCCATCCGTTTCAATAAATCCTTAACTGCATCTCCACCGATCTTTGCAATAAATTTCTTCTCATCGGCATCATCTAATTCCTGATTCTTCTCGGGCAAGGATGCAAGCACATCATAATATTGCTCTTCGGAAAGAAGGTCCATCCTCTGCAACCCCGTGGTACCAGGCTGAACGACCACATATGATTCATAATAAATAACACGCTCGAGATCTTTATTGCCGAGGCCCAGGATATTCCCGATCTTCGAAGGGGCAGACCTAAAATACCAAATGTGAACAATTGGCACCGCGAGTGCGATATGTCCCATCCTCTCACGACGGACGCTTTTTTGAGTGACTTCGACACCGCAGCGATCGCATATGATCCCCTTGTAGCGGATACGCTTGTATTTCCCACAATGACATTCCCAATCGCGTACGGGTCCGAAGATTTTTTCACAGAACAATCCATCCTTCTCGGGACGGAATGACCGGTAATTAATCGTTTCCGGTTTCGTCACTTCACCGTGTGATCGTGATAAAATTAAATCGGACGATGCCAGGGTGATAGTGATTCTCGAGAAATTTTTCTTTATAAAACTTTCGTGTGATGTGAAAGCCATTCGAGTTTCTCCAGTCCTTTTTATTCAATCTTAAGATCTAATCCTAATCCCATGAGTTCGCGAACGAGCACATTAAACGATTCCGGTACGTTCGGCTCGGGGAGGTTATCGCCCTTGACGATTGCTTCATACAACTTCGCACGTCCATAGACGTCGTCGCTCTTGACAGTCAGAATTTCCTGAAGGATGTTCGCGGCACCGTACGCCTCGAGCGCCCACACTTCCATTTCTCCAAATCGCTGGCCACCAAATTGCGCTTTGCCACCAAGTGGTTGCTGAGTGATCAGCGAATAAGGTCCTATTGAGCGAGCATGGATCTTGTCGTCAACAAGGTGAGAAAGCTTCATGATATAGATGTACCCTACCGTGACTTCCTGATCGAAGGGTTCACCCGTTCGTCCGTCATATAAGACTGCCTTGGAATTTTTGTCTATGAGAGCTTTTTCCAACTCAGATTGTACTTCCTCCCATGTGGCGCCATCGAAGATAGGCGATGAGTATTTCGTTCCGAGTTTCTTTCCTGCCCAACCGAGTGCTGTCTCAAATAATTGTCCGAGATTCATCCGAGATGGTACGCCAAGTGGGTTCAGTACGATATCGACAGGAGTTCCATCAGTCATAAACGGCATATCCTCCGCTCGAACAACTTTCGCAACAACACCTTTATTGCCATGACGACCAGCCATCTTATCACCAACAGAAATCTTGCGCTTCTTGGCGACGTAAACTTTGGCAAGCTGGACAATGCCAGAGGGTAATTCGTCACCAAGCATGATCTTCGTCTTTTCATGCTTGAAGTATTCTTCGATGTCGTTCCGCTTTTGGAAGAAGTTCACGTAGATCCTGGTAATCAGAGAGTTTTTCTTCTTATCTTCTACCCATTCAGATTCGTAATCCAGCTTCTCTATGTCGGTGAGATTTACAAACGTATCCTCCTTGATCACCGTTCCACCGCGGATGACAACTTCACCATCGGTATTTCGGATGCCAATCGATTTTTCTCCGGCGAGCAATGTCGAGAGCTTATTGGACAGCTTCTCTATATTGTCTTTCATGCTTTTTTTGTGGGCGCGGTCGAGTTGTTCGCCGAGACGCTTATCTTCCTTCCTCGATTCCGCATCTTTCCTCTTCCGACTGAAAAGCTTCGTTGCAATCACAATTCCCTTCATTCCGGGTGGCGCCTTCAAGGAAGCATCCTTCACATCTCCAGCTTTTTCACCAAAGATCGCTTTGAGTAGCTTCTCTTCAGGGGTCGATTCTGTTTCACCTTTCGGGGTGATCTTACCGATGAGGATATCACCCTCAACAACTTCCGCTCCGACGCGAATTACGCCATTCTCATCGAGATCCTTGACGGCATCCTCGCTGACGTTGGGAATTTCACGGGTCAACTCCTCCTCGCCTCGCTTGGTATCACGTACCTGGAGTTCGAACTCCTCAATATGGAGCGATGTAAAAATATCTTCAGCAACCATTCGCTCGTTCACAACAATGGCGTCTTCAAAGTTGTAACCACGCCATGGCATGAAGGCGACAAGCACATTACGTCCGAGTGCCAGCTCACCATGGTCTGTTGCGCATCCGTCGGCGAGAATCTCGCCTTTCTTGACGTGCTGTCCGGGCTTCACAATCGCGCGCTGGTTGATTGCAGTATCCTGGTTCGTCCTGAAGAACTTAATGAGCTGATACTCGACTCTCTTTTTCTCTTCAAAGCTTACAATCGCTTCAATGCTTGTCTCATCGATATCATAATTCACGATGATGGAATTTGAATCGACATACTCCACAATTCCATTGCGCTCGGCAACGATCATCGTACGGGCATCGCGAGCAATCTTCTCTTCTAAGCCAGTACCGACGATCGGGGTTTCCGGACGCAGCAATGGCACAGCCTGACGTTGCATGTTCGAACCCATAAGTGCGCGATTCGCATCGTCATGCTCCAGGAACGGAATCAGCGCCGCTGCCGCGCTCACAATCTGGTTCGGCGCCACATCGAGATACTGAATCTCTTCGGGCTTCGCCATCGGATAGTCGCTCTGCAACCGTGCCTTGACGCGTTCTGTCAGGAATTTTCCTTTGTCGTCAATTGCATTGTTCGTTTGCGCTATGGTATGAACATCTTCCTTTTCCGCTGTCATGTATTCAATTTCATCTGTTGCCCGACCGTTCTTCACTTTCCGGTACGGGGTTTCGATGAAACCAAATTCATTCACGTGCGCGTGAATGCACAGCGAGGAGATCAACCCGATGTTCGGACCTTCCGGCGTTTCGATAGGACACAATCGGCCATAATGTGTGTAGTGAACGTCGCGCACTTCAAAGCCCGCTCGCTCGCGCGTCAATCCACCCGGGCCGAGAGCAGACATACGTCGCTTGTGAGTGATCTCGGCAAGCGGGTTTGTTTGGTCCATAAACTGCGACAATTGGTTTGTTCCAAAAAATGCGTTGATCACGCTTGTAATGGTTCGAGCGTTGACCAGTTCCTGAGGAGTGATCTTCTCTTGATCGCGCAAACTCAACCGTTCACGGATCGTGCGAGACATCCTGGCAAGACCGATATTGAATTGCTGACCGATCTGCTCGCCTACAGTGCGTACTCGGCGATTACCAAGGTGATCGATATCGTCAACGGTCTTCTTCCCTTGCTGCAGGTCGATGAGATAATTGATGATGGCAATGATGTCGTCTTTCGTCAGCGTCGTGGTCGTGACCGGGACGCTCACCCCGAGTTTGGCATTCATACGATACCGACCGACGTCACCAAGATCATATCTCCTCTCGTTAAAGAAGAGGCGCTCCAACAAATTTTTTGCTGTTTCAAGATCCGGAGCTTCACCAGAGCGTAACTGTTGATAGATTGCATTCAGGGCTTCTTCATTCGAGCGGGCAATATCTTTCTGAATCGTGTTGGCAATAACGGAACTCTCGCCGATCCCTTCGTGCTTCAGGAAACGGATCTTCTTTATTTCAGATTTCTTCACCTTCTTCAGCAAATCTTCGTTAAACTGGGAATCTTTGCTGATGAATATCTCGCCCGTCTTTTTGTCGACAACATCGCTGCAGACGATCCGTCCGAGATAATCCTTCAAACTGACCTTTTGAGGATCAACTTCTTCAACGAGATTGAATAACTGAAGAATTTCATCGTCGGAAGAATAGCCCAGCGCCCGCAACAACGTTGTGACTGGAAATTTTTTCTTTCGATCAATGTATACGTACATAACATTGCTGATATCGGTCGTGAACTCGACCCATGATCCGCGGAAGGGAATGATACGAGCCGAATAGATCGACATCCCATTCGGATGAACTGACTCGTCGAAGAACACGCCCGGCGACCGATGAAGCTGACTCACCACAACACGTTCCGCGCCGTTGATAATGAATGTTCCCCGATGCGTCATTACGGGAAGATTACCGAGATACACTTCTTGTTCCAAGGTATCGACATAGGTCTTGCCATCGTCGCTCTTCGAGGATAAGCGAAGCTTGGCTTTGAGCGGTACCGCGTACGTTAACCCGCGTTCCTGACATTCAATCACCGAATATTTTGGTTTCTCAACGTAGTATTCCACAAACTCGAGAATATAATTTTCCCGGGCATCCGTGACCGGAAAATTCATTTTGAAAATTTGCTGTAAACCTTTGCTGTGACGCTTTTCCGGAGGGACCAACGCCTGTAGGAAACTTTCCCACGATTCCAGTTGGACGTTGAGCAAATCAGGATATTCAACAATTTGAGGAATTCTCGCGAAGGAGATTCTTCCGTTGGAATAATTTGTTTGAGTTTTCAAATCAATTACCTTTAGAATATTGACTAACTCACATGTTCCATGAATTCATGAGGGACGTGTCATCCATACGACAAAAATAGAAACCGATAACCAACAGTGTGGTTGGTTATCGGTGCTATGTATGGTTCAAAAAAAAATCACATCACCTTTGAACACTGAGTGAAGAAAAAAGTTTTGTGAAAATTACCAACAACCGCTCCACGTAGAACGCACGTTCACTTATTTGAGCTCTACTTGCGCGCCTGCTTCTTCGAGTTCTTTCTTCAACTTCTCTGCGTCATCCTTGCTCAATGCTTCCTTCACACTCTTTGGTGCGCCATCGACGAGATCTTTCGCTTCTTTTAACCCAAGACCTGTAGCTGCGCGAACAACCTTGATAACATTGATCTTCTGTGCACCGGCGCTCTTCAGCACAACGGTGAATTCTGTCTGCACCTCAACAGCTGCCGCAGCGGCTCCGCCTGCCGACGGCATGGCACCAGCCATCATCATGGGCGCTGCAGCCGTCACACCGAATTTCTCTTCGAGCGCCTTCTTTAACTCTGAGGCTTCAAGCAAGGTGAGCTTCTCAATCTTTTCGACTATTTCTTGAACTGTTGACATTGAATGATTCTCCTTTTTCTAATTTGTTAAGGTATGAGCAACGTGGTTTGACTTACGCTGCCTTCTTCTTTTCAATTGCATCGATGACGTTGACGAGATCGCGCATCACCGCTCCGACAGCGCCGACTACACCGGAAATGGGTGCTTGAATGCTGCCCAGTATTCCAGCGATCATCTCCAAACGTGAAGGGAGCTTTGCGATCTGATCAAGCTGGCTTCCATCGAAGACCTGCTTTTCAAGAACACATACTTTTACCTTCAACGTTTCGTGCTTCTCGCGAAATTTTTTGATGATCTTCGCCGGAGCGACCGGATCGTCATACCCAAATGCGATTCCCGTATGACCGACGAGCTTGTCAAGAATCTTATCGTATCCAGCGACGTTCTCGAGAGCCTTGCGTACAAGCGTATTTTTCACGACACGATAATCGACATTGGACTTCCGGAACTCGCGTCGTAGCTCCGTAACCTGTTCGACCGTAATGCCTGTGAAATCCGCGAAGTACATGCTTTTCGCCTGCTCGATCTTCTCTTTCACCTCTGCAATGATCTGTTCTTTTTCAGATCGTTTCATGATATCCTCATGGTGTAATCTTTGTCCTCTGAGAAGCCCTCGCCGTCATATCGATGAGGCAGAAGACATTTGATGCTTGTTGAGTGCGTAATTTCCTACAATTAATGGACAACAACATTCTTATCGACGTGGACACCAGGTCCCATCGTACTTGAGATAGCAATACTCTTGATGTACTGTCCCTTGGCAGACGATGGTTTCAACCGGGCGACAGTGTTCAAGAAGGCTTGAACGTTCTCAATCAACTTTTGCTGTTCAAAATTTGCTTTACCAACGGTGGCGTGAAGAATTCCAGCTTTATCGACGCGAAATTCAATTTTCCCTGCCTTTACTTCTTTCACCGCCTTTGCCACATCGGCTGTAACGGTTCCACTTTTTGGATTAGGCATCAACCCTCGGGGACCAAGAACTTTTCCAAGCTTACCAACTTCACCCATTGAATCCGGTGTCGCAATGATGACATCGATATCTGCCCATCCCTGTTGAATCTTTTGGATGTAGTCCTGGAAACCGGCGAAATCTGCACCGGCTGTTTTTGCTTCTTCATCTTTCGGAGGTTTTGCGAGAACGAGGACTCGCACCTCTTTTCCGATGCCGTGTGGAAGTGCAACAGTTCCGCGAACTGCCTGATCTGCTTTTTTGGGATCGACACCAAGCCGAACTGCAATATCGACGGCCTCATTGAATTTTGCCGTCGCCATGTCTTTTACGCGAGCGACTGCTTCTTCAACCGTGTACAATCTCTTTTGTTCGACCTTCGTTGTTGCAGCTTTGTAACGCTTACTTCGTTTCATTGAGTGTTTCCTTTGATGGTGGTACGAGCGTCAAGCGATAGGCTTGACTTCCACGGTTGACATTTAATCTTCGACAGTGATTCCCATGCTGCGTGCGGTTCCGGCAATCATCGCCATCGCAGCATCAACATCATTTGCATTAAGATCAGGCATTTTCATCTCGGCGATCTCACGAATCTGCTTCTTAGTAACTTTACCCACCTTGTTTCGATTTGGTTCACCAGAACCTTTTTCGACTTTCGCAGCCTTTGTAAGAAGAACTGAGGCAGGTGGCGTTTTCGTGATGAATGTGAAGGATTTATCTGAGAAGACCGTGATCACTACGGGAATGATCAGCCCTTGCTTGTCTTGGGTTTTTGCATTGAACTGCTTACAAAACTCCATGATGTTCACACCCTTCTGACCAAGGGCGGGCCCGATCGGCGGTGCAGGATTCGCCTGACCTGCCGGTATTTGTAGTTTGATAAAACCTGTAACTTTTTTCATGATGATTTACCTATGAAAATTACTTTTCCAGTTCTACTTGATTAAAGTCAAGCTCCACGGGAGTCTTGCGGCCAAAGATGCTGACCATGACTTTAAGTTTCATTTTTTCTTCGTTCACTTCCCGGACGAAGCCTGTGAAGTTATTAAACGGACCATCGATCACCTTCACTGCTTCACCAACATGAAAAGGCACTTCCATCACCTCAACATCTTTACGTTCTTCCATTCTCCCGATGAGCCGACGAACTTCATCCATCTGAAGAGGAACGGGCTCGCCGCGAGGTCCGACAAAACTGATCACGGAGGGTGCATTGAGAATCAAGTGCTTCGTCTCCTTATCGAGTACCGCTTCGACGAGGATATAACCGGGGAAAAACGTTTTTGTCTTACTTTTCTTTTTCCCTTCCTTCACCTCGAAAATTTTCTCCGAAGGCACCATGACCCCGGTAATCCGATCATCAAGTCGAGCAAGCTTCGCTTCATTCTCAAGATGAGCCTTCACCTTATTTTCATGACCCGAGTATGTGCGGATGGCGTACCATCGTTTTTGTGTGGATTGATCTTTCACGCGCATGTTCCTTTATTCAGAGGATTGCTTTCAACACATTGCTCACGACCCAGTCCACGCCGAAGACAAATCCTGCTATAACTCCACAGACCACCAAAACGATGATCGTTGATTCCCGAAGCTCATCAGGACGAGGCCATGTGACTTTCTTCATTTCTTTGACCGCGTCGGTGACAAATGCAACTATTTTTTCTTTCATGATTCTTCCTTGAAATCTCTGGTCTTCAAACCGAGCACGTCAGGAGGGACTTGAACCCCCAACCTGCGGTTTTGGAGACCGCTGCTCTAGCCAATTGAGCTACTGACGTAGGTATCGATTACTTAGTTTCCTTGTGCTGAGTGTGTTTGTTACACCACTGGCAGAACTTCTTATACTCGACCCTACCCGATTGCTTCTTCTTATTCTTAGTCGTAGTATAGTTGCGACGTTTACAGTCTGTACATTCCAATGTTATGATGTCACGCATCTAAGACTCCTTGATATCATTTCTATCACCCTTGCGAGCTTGCGATCGGGATTGAACCGATGACCTCATCCTTACCAAGGATGTGCTCTACCAGCTGAGCTACGCAAGCGTGTTGTGGAGCGGGAGACGGGACTCGAACCCGCGACCAACAGCTTGGAAGGCTGTGACTCTACCAACTGAGTTACTCCCGCAAATCTCCTGCTGACCTTCGCTCTTTCTTCAACAACCAACTACCCTCTCCTCATCTGCACCGAGTGTCGCTCTCACATGCTTTCTCAGTGGGCAGGGAAGGATTTGAACCTCCGAAGGCCGGAGCCGACAGATTTACAGTCTGTTGCGTTTGACCACTTCGCTACCTGCCCGCAACTTGCTGAGCTCGTCACTTGGTTCAGTCACTATTTTACATTCTCAGCAAAGATCCACACTTTGCACGCGGGGTTATCTCCTGCCGCAAATAGATCCCGGATAATGTTCATTTGATCAGTGGTTTCTCGTATCGCAGCTGGAGCCGATGAGAGGATTTGAACCTCCAACCAGCTGATTACAAATCAGCTGCTCTACCGTTGAGCTACATCGGCAAGTCACATGATACCCGCCTCAAAATTTAGAAAGACGAGCCCCCCTCATAAAAAAAACCCTTTTAAATTTCATTAGAATGAGGGTTTTTTCTAAAATACGGACTGATTCTATCATTGTGAGGTAGGTTTTTATTTTTTCAAGCTTAGTAATATAACATTTTTTGGCAAAAAGTCAAACAATTATTGTGCCTATGGTGGTATCTCATGAATCGCATCCGATGCTACTTCAAATGCGTTAGCTTATCCTTTAAGTAAATAGCTTCCCTGAGGTCAGGCTCGATCTCCAGTGCCACACTAACATACGTGAACGCATCACCATTCTTGCCCAAGAGATTTGCATAGATTGCATTATTCGTGTACGCTTGCGCGTATAGTGCTTTGATTCCATCTGTGTAGGTATTTTTCTGAGGGGGAGGATGAAAACTGAAGTTGGGTTTCGGTATCTCATGCATTAGTGAATCCGAATATAAGCGGAAGGCAAGTCCTGAAGGCAACCTACTGTAGCCAACCGTGTATTGAGCTTCTAATTCTTGGGTGACATAAACAGGACGTGAGGAAATATTTTTCTCAATAATACTGTGGATCAGATTGTTATAATGGTATTCAATCAGATTTGGATTGTATGGAAGGTTCCGTTCAAACTTCCCAAGATCAGTTAAAAATGCGTCGAGCTCTTTTTTCGATTGAGCAATCAGCCAGGGGTACCGAGTCTGCAATTGTTGATAATACCATGAGCGCCGAAGTAATTCTTTGTCAATAACAATCACATCGGGGCGATGGTGTTCAACGAGTTGAAAGTAGTAGGCAGCCGAAACAAAGTAGTCCCACTGATATGAGATGATGATTCCATTCGGCGCGATAGATTTGAACATGTCCCGGGTATATTCTTCGACTAAATAATTCTTGCTTTCATCCACCTGCTTAAAATTGTAACCCACTAAGAAGAGAATGGATGCAAGAGATGCAATCGCGAAACCACGGACCACCGTTTGATTCTCTATAACGCTGACTAAATATCTTAATCCTATTGCAGACCATATCGCGACAGTGATATACGCGAGCAAAAAATATGAATCGATGTCATGAATATCATAGTTAATTGAATAAAGAAGACAACCAAGAAAAAGAAGCAAGGTGAACATGAAAACCTTTCTATGATTCTTCCATAAGCTCCATAGTCCAGGAAGACAGACAAGCAACGGGAAATATGCGAACTCATCCGGCAGTGTATCGAAGAAGTATTTCATCTGTTTTGCCGCACTCTCGGTGGAAGAAAAAATCCAGACCCGATACACTTTGCCGCTAAAGTGCCACATGAAATGTTCAAAGTCTACTGGGTTTCCCCAGTTCAAAAGTGGGTGGGTGGATGCACGAAGTGGTAGATAAAAATACACTGAGAGTCCGAGTATGAACGGTAGAACAAGTCCCTGTAATTGTCTCCACGCTCTGGCGTTAAATCCAAAAGTAGTAAAGAATAAGTACAGAAATCCAGGCGCAAGTAAGATCGTCGTCATGTGGTTTGTGAAGGAAAGCCCAAGGACGAACGCAAAGCTTAACCAATATCTTCTCTCTTCGTTTTGCCCCAATTTCTGATCTCCGTGATTCGAAGTTATCGTGATCGCCCTGGTGAACAGAAACAAAATCGTTGTGAGCAAAAAGATGTGGAGTGGATAGACTTCTATAGAAACTGCCTGGGACCAATATGTTTCGGAAAAAGCGAGCACCAGTGTGCCGAAGATAGCAGGAATAAAAATTTGGAGAAAGCCGTTCAAAGAAATATTCATTGAGTTATCGACCAGGTTCTTACTTTCCCTTTTAAGAACTTGACTCAGAAGAAAAACGAGAAATCGGAAGAAAACAAAAACACCAGCGGAACAAAAGAATGCAGCCATCAGATTGAGTTGGTAAATCACCCTGAATCCTAAGGGAAGATGTGCAAAAACCCAACCAACCAATGAAAAAAGTGGGTACCCAGTAGGATGTGCGATCCCCAACGTGTAGGCAACAGTTGCCAGTTCACCACTGTCGATAAAACTGACGGTAGGACAAAGAGTGAGAATGTAGACGAACAACGCGGCAAGAGCCAAGCATAATCCGATCACGTACTCAAGTTTACGCCATGTAAGTCTTTCCAACATTCCAACCTAAGTTTAATTTTCGATTATTATTTTAGAGTTGGGAAGTTACCAAAAACTTGGATAAACTCTTAAAGGTGGGAATATCCACATCAATCTTTACATCAATCTTCGAAGAAAATGCATCGTCTTCGGTTGGCTCCAAAGAGCAGCCCCTGTTTGTTTGACTCGTATCGTTCCCATCCGATCGAGAATGAATGTACTGGGGATACCGACAACTGAAAAGGCATCAGGGATATCTTCGGCGGTGTGGTACACCGGGAACGTATAAAGATGTTCACGTAAAAACGGCTTGATTCTTTCTTCGCTTTCATTGGAGATCATTAGGAATGCAATGTTCTCTCCTCGGAGAGAGTCATACAACTGTTGGATTTCCGGCAACTCGCCAACACACGGCGGACACCATGTTGCCCAGAGATGCAAAAAAAGGACCTTACCCTTAAAGTCGGAGAGTTTGGAATGGTCTCCTCCGACTTGGATCAAGTGCCAATCCCACAAATCCTCATATATAACGCTCGAGGTATCAGGTGGGATATTGGGCGGATCCATGATCCGATTCACTTGGGCAGAGAATCCACGTTTGGATCCTTGTTTAGATAAGTGAAAGTAAATCACCGAAAGTGATCCAGTCAGTAGTATTCCAACTAGTAAACCGAGACCGAACTTTTTTGAGGGTAACATCAATTTCGCGTGCCTATGGCTGCCTCTTCATGAAAAAGTAAGCCTTTTTTTGGGGGGGGATAATCTTGTTCCAAAGATTTGGAACCAACCATTCACCGACGGGTTTAATTCAATCCGACCGATTAATTCGTCAAAAGCCGCTTTAACTGAAGTGCGCATAGTGTACCGTAATGATAGCCAAAGAAAAAACGAAGCCGCCCCCCGTTGGCAGCAGCTTTCTACTCGGGAGGCGGATCTAGTTAAAGTTGAGGTATAATATCAGCCGTTGTCTACTGTATCCCACAACTGACGTTATAACTCGGGCAGGTAGGACAACTAATTACGATTACATTAGCAGAGCAGGTAGTAGTACAATTGTCGGGGATTTCGACAACACATAGAATGTCATTATCACAAGGACAACAGATTGTCTTCGTGCCGCTGCATTGGGATCTGTCAGGAGAAATTTGCCCGGACTGTTTCGCAAACGCTTGGATATCGAGATAGGAAATGGTCCTCTTGCCATCGACGATCTTACTGGGAATATCGGCCGCCTTTATTTTGATATACCGTGTTACACCTGATCCCGGCTTTTGGGAAAGAGCGCTGAGGTCTTTATACGAGACTTTTCTTGTACTCCTCGTTTGTTGAGCGGCTGCATTGGACCCCATCCAAATTCCGAGGACTAATACAATGGCGAGCAGAAATTTGACTGACATAGCATCTTCAAAGGTTGATTTTAAGAGGCCGAGATTAGCTCTCGAATCGAACAAAAAGTACAAAATTGTTCGTTCATTATCAAGCATACCTAGGTATCTCGATTCTTTAATGTATCTTGATTCTTTAAGCCATGCTCGGTATATTGAATCAAGTCATCAATCACCTACTAATTGACATTGACCATGATCAAATTGACCGCACTCTACCGCAAGCCTGCCGACCCTGAATTGTTCGATAAACACTATTACGATATCCACATTCCCCTTATCAAGAAAACACCAGGGCTTCGTCGCATTGAGATCACAAAAATCACCGGGGCACCAATTGGAGAGTCGAAATATCATCTCATGGCAGAGATGTATTATGATTCAATGGAAATGATGAATGCAGGAAATGCATCTCCGGAAGGGAAAGCAGCAGCAAGAGACTTGATGAGTTTCGCTGCAGACGTCGTCACTCTCTTCTTCGGCGAGGTTGAAGGATGACCAAATATTCCGCGAAAAGCGCGTCTTCCTTTAAGTTCAAAAGCATCCGCTATCATAAGGGAAACTGGCGTGCAACAATCACCATAAATCGACCCGAGGTTCATAATGCTTTGAACTTCAATACGCTCCGCGAACTAGACATTGCGCTGAACGACGCAAGCTGGGACGATGAAGTGGCTGTTATTATTCTCACAGGAGCTGGAACAAAGGCATTTTGCACAGGCGCCGACATGAAGGAGTGGAACGAAGACTTCCGCGATCATCCTTCTGATTTCTATAAATGGATGGGAGTGTTTATTCAGACCTTCGAACGGCTCCGCAATATTGGTAAACCAACGATTGCACGAATCAACGGAATGGCGGTTGGCGGCGGGAACGAGTTGCAAATGTCCTGCGATCTTGCTATCGCTGCGGAGGACACGTTTATCAAGCACGTCGGCGTTGCCCGAGGAAGCGTACCTGCTGCAGGAGCAACGCAATGGCTTCCGCTCATCGTTGGTGATCGCCGAGCGCGTGAGATTCTCCTTCTCTGTGAGAGCATCCCTGCAAACCAAGCGCTCGAGTGGGGTTTGATCAATCGAGTTGTTCCCAGAAAGAAACTCGACCAAGCCGTGAATGAGATGGCTGATAAGCTTATTGACAAACTCCCGGAGTGCACCCGTTACGCGAAACAGCAACTTAATTTCTGGCGAGACCTTTCATGGGGTTTAACTATTGGTCACGCCAAAGATTGGCTCACTGTCCACACGGACTCTGCTGAAGTCCACGAAGGAGTACAAGCATTTGTGGAGAAGCGCGAAATTGACTATCAGAAGCTTCGACGTGATCAGACTTCGGGCAGGGCTGGTTCGCCCTCGAAGCGTCAACGTCGGTCGAAGTGAAAAGATGGTCAATGCATGATTTTCCTTCCACTCAGGATATGAAAAACAACCTTGCCCGTTCTATTAAAGCCCATTCGCTCAAACTCGGTATTGCGGCATTCGTAGTCTGTATCCTAGGCATCGGCGGGATTAATCGAGAAAAAATCATTCTCGTCTTCCTCCCGGGAACCCAAGTCGGCACAGTCGAAGCTGCCGATGATGTGCGCGTCTGTAAGCAGTGCCACTATTCTAATTCTGTCGAGCGCCCCGTGGGCATCTTCAAAGATTGGGCAGGAAGCATGATGGCGCATTCGGCTCGCGATCCGATCTTCTACGCAGCACTGGCGGTTGCAAACAAATATCACCCTACATCGGGTGAGTATTGCATCCGTTGCCACTCCCCCACGGGATGGCTCGCCGGACACTCTGAGGATTTCTCCGGTCAGGCACTTCAAGGGACCGATTTCGACGGCGTGCAGTGCGATTACTGTCATCGCAGCGGCGATCCCTTGAATCCCGATACATCCATCGCAATGGTTTCAAATTATCTGGTGCCGGGCTATGGCAACGGCATGCACGCTATTCAACGATATGCTTCACCTAAGCGGGGACCATACGATAGCGTTCTCGCTCCACACCAAACACGATATGAACAATTTCAGTCGACGGGCAAAATGTGCGGTATATGCCATGATGTAAGCAATCCCTTCTACGCACAAGATCGAATTCACCAAGCCCCACACGAATATGGTGCACTCGAACGAACCTACAGCGAATGGCTAATGAGCTGGTATGCGACGCAAGGTGATTCGGGGACTTGTCAATCCTGTCATATGAAGTCAACAACGGGATATGCATGCATCTATACTTCCGCGCCACTTCGGACTCATCTCGCTCAACACGACCTCACTGGCGGCAACACGTTTGTTCCTGACATCCTCCAGGACTTCTGGCCCGATGTCGATAGCGCTTCAGTTGCAGCCGGGAAGCAGCGAACCATTGCTACGCTTCAACGTGCAGCCGACCTTGAGATCACTGCCAATCGATCAGGTGATAGCGTCATTGCGCGCGTTCGCATCACCAATCGCACAGGACATAAACTTCCAACCGGCTATCCCGACGGTCGGAGAATGTGGATCGCTATAATCGGTCGAAACAGTTTTGGAGACACAGTGTTTCAATCCGGAACGTACGATGCTGATTCAGCGGTTCTTCGTCACGACTCTCAGATCAAAGTGTATGAAGCGATCCATGGAATGACAGATTCAATCGCCAGGCTCTATAGCCTACCGGCTGGTCCATCACTTCACTTCATTCTAAACGACACCATTCTGTTCGACAACCGAATTCCACCACGAGGCTTTACGAATTCCGGATTCCAACAACGTCTGGCAAACCCTGTAGGTGTCACGTACGCTGACAGCCAGTACTGGGATGAAACGACTTACACCCTCCCTGTCTCAACCGTTCAGGTAACTGCAACACTCTTCTATCAAACGATCAGCAAAGAGTATGCACAATTTCTGCGGGATCAGAATGTGGGGAACTCGTACGATTGGAACTCATGGGGTGCCGGGCTCTACAATTCATGGGACACAAGAGGAAAATCTGAGCCTGTTACAATGAACAGCCTCACTGTTCCGGTAAACAACCCAATGTCGGTCGATAACGATCGGTTCACTAACATGGTTCCCCGCGAAGTTATTCTGTCTCAGAATTACCCAAACCCATTTAACCCAACGACAACGATACCATATGACGTCCAAGGAGTTGGGTTCGTTTCTCTGAAAATTTTCGATCTCGTCGGGAAGGAAGTTCACACCCTCGTCAATAGCGTGAAACAAACAGGTCATTATGAAGTATCATTTGATGCAAGCAACCTCCCGAGTGGAGTTTATCTGTATGCAATACAAGCGAGAAATATTCATCAGACGAAGAAGATGCTTCTTATCCGCTAACTCCTTGACAGAGTGAAAACGTGAATCAACCATTATCATTCATCTAGACATGCCATACGCAAACATCCTCGTGACGAAGCAAGATGGTTATGCTATAGTTCAATTTAACCGGCCTGATGTTCTGAATGCCCTTAACATAAAACTGATGGAAGAACTCGTAGATGCGCTTGAAATACTCGATAAGGATGATGAGGTCCGCGCAATCATTCTCACAGGCAACGAAAAAGCCTTTGCTGCGGGCGCCGACATCAAAGAGATGGCGGACGCGACTGCGATAGACATGTTGATTCGTGACCAGTTCGCTCGGTGGGATCGCATACGCAAGATCAAGAAACCGCTCATTGCAGCAGTAAGTGGGTTCACCCTCGGCGGCGGTTGTGAACTCGCGATGACCTGCGACATCATCATCGCCTCAGAGACAGCAAAATTTGGCCAGCCGGAAATTAACATCGGCGTCATGCCCGGTGCGGGCGGAACACAGCGACTCACACGCGCTGTCGGTAAATACAAGGCGATGGAAATGGTCCTCACCGGTAAAATGATTTCAGCAGAAGAAGCCGTGCGCTGGGGTCTCGTGAATAAAGTCGTGCCGATTGAGTATTTTCTTGAAGAAGCCAAAGCCTTGGCAAAAGAGATCGCTTCGAAGCCTCCTGTGGCTGTGCGACTTGCCAAGGAAGCAGTACTCAAGGCGTTCGATACGACGATCGAGGGTGGATTGGAATTCGAGCGAAGGAACTTCTATCTCCTCTTTGCTTCCGATGATCAGAAAGAAGGCATGAAGGCATTCACTGAAAAACGGAAAGCAGAATGGAAAGGCAAGTAAGAGGCATGTGAAAAACCCATCATGTTGTCACCCTGAACGAAGTGAAGGGTCTTATTCTTCGTAAATTGAGATGTTTCGCCTCTCTACGAGACCGTAGGTCGATCAACATGACAACCTAAAGAATAATTTAGTAGTCTCAATTTTTTATTGTCAGATTGCTTTTTACTTAGGTATTCTTTCCGGAGATTTCATTAGAGGAATATATCGATGAATACAACGAATAATGAAGATGGCTCACTACAACAATTAACTTCGGCACGAGAAAATACATCTCGCTCACTACGGACATGGACCAAAGAAGAAATAACATTCCTGAAGAAACACTACGTAAAAAGGGGAAGAAAATTTGTTGCCGAACATATTCAACGTACCCGAACCGGTGTCGCGGGGAAAGCTCGCCTTCTTGGCCTGTGCATTGAAGTGCATCGCTACTGGTCACCGTATGAAGATCGATACATTAAGAGAAACTTTGAAAAAAAACAGCACGATCGATTGCTCGCTCCCTACGACGCTCGATTCATTCCATCCACGCACGGGCAAGTATGCTCGAGCTGACGAAAGAAAAAATACCACCGTACTTACAAGAAGAACGTGCACTAATAAAGCAGTTGTACGAAAACGGTGTTTCTGCGACGAAGATTGCACAACGCATGGGACGTCCCGAAACATCCATCCGCACACGCATCAACAGGTGGGGATTAAAAAGCATTCGATTGTGGACACAACGCGAAGAGAAATTTCTTAAGAAGCATTACCATACGATGAAGATCAAAGAGATTGCACAAACGCTCAATCGCACAGAAAGTGCGGTAAACCATTACGCGAGCCGCCATGGACTCAGGAAATTTCAGCGACAAATGTAAATACTTGCCCCCATGCTTCGTACCAGTTATGTCCAAGATGAAGGAGTGAAAGCGTTTTTGGAAAAGCGAGAACCCGAGCGGAAAGAAAAATGATGATTCGACTCCCTGTCCATTCCTCCCTGACGGCGGTCGGGCTGGTGATCACCACGGGTTCCGGATTTCGGATTTGAGATTTATATTTATTGTATTGAGTCGTCACCATACTCTTCATTATTACAATATTACAATTGATTACGAAATGAAACCTCTATTACAGTTTCTCCTTGCTGTCTTTGCCTTTTACATAAGCTGTGGGATCATTATTCATTCATCACCATTTAGTTATTTAACGCTGGATATGGAAAAGGGGAAATCATACTCGGGTGCAATGCAAGCGCTGGATTTTTGGACCCGCTCACGCGCGTATCCTGCCAATGACATCCCGAGAGATAAGTACTTCAAAGCCTACCGACATATGCAAGAACAGAAAAGAGATCGAGAACTATCAGTTCAGTCTACATCTGCATGGGAAACGATGGGTCCTCTGAATGTTGTCGGCAGAATGATCAGCGTCGCCGTGAATCCACGAAACGGCAACACCGTGTATGCCGGGTCGGCAAGTGGAGGATTATGGCGGTCATATACTGGAGGGCTGGCTGGAGACTGGCAGCGCATCCCGACCGGGTATCCTGTTCTTGGTGTCGCTGCAATCGCAATCGATTCGAGTGATACTAACACGATCTACATCGGGACGGGTGAAGTGTACAGATATCAGGGAACGTTTGGCGGACTTGCCATTCGTACAACACGCGGGAGTTACGGCCTCGGAATTTTGAAGACAACAAATGGTGGATCCACATGGACAAAGAGTCTGGACTGGTCAATGAACCAGGAGCGCGGTGTTCAAGCAATCAGAATCAATCCCTTGAACCGTAGCACAATCTATGCTGCAACAACTGAGGGGATTTACCGATCATACGATGCAGGCACGTCATGGACGCTTGTTCTTCCCGTAGTCATGGGGGAAGACCTCGTCATTAATTCTGCGGACACGACGCTCATGATCGCTTCATGCGGAAATTTCAGCAGTCCCGGTGTGGGGCTCTACGGAACATTGAATGCAGGATCAGATTGGTTCCAACTTCTCAACGGATTGCCAGAGTATTCCGGGAAAACGCTCCTCGAACCGTACGCTTCGAACCCAAGCACCGTCTATGCAAGCATCGCCGACAGCACGACCGGCGTTGGCGGACTTTATCGAACGACTGATTTCGGATTTAGCTGGAGCCTCGTTAACAGCACGTCAATCTCCGGAGTGCAAGGATGGTATTCGCACTTCGTCGCAGTGCATCCATTGGACTACAACAACATTGTTCGTGGCGGAGTCGGTATTCAGAAGTCGACGGATGGGGGTGCAAGTTTCTTTGGCGCGAGCGGATCCTGGTCTGATCATCATAACTACGCACACGACCCATCACATCCCGACATTCTGTATGTTGTTGATGATGGCGGTGTTTGGCGGTCCGAAGATTTCGGCGATAGCTATTTTGACGTAGGGTACGGCTTGCAGACAACGCAATTTTATAACGGGTTCTCGAATTCTGCAACAGACTCTCTCCTTGCGCTTGGACATGTTCAGGATCATTTTGGATTCAGGTATCAAGGTACAACGTCATGGGTAGGCGGCGGAATTGATGAGGTAGGATGGACAGCCATTGACCAATCGAATGATAATTTCATGTATGCCGTCGGTCGCGAGGGCGGCGGTGTTGGCAGAACCACCGATCGCGGAGGGCGATGGTCCATTACGGGACTATCGGGCTTCGGATGTTGGAATTCACCTGTTGTCCATTGCACATCCGAGCACCTGGTTGCCTACGTTGGCAAGGACGCCATCTTCAAAACAACCGACGCTGGATCGACATGGAACAAAACGAACAATGGCAATGCTCTTGATGGTAACCCAGCTCTTTCGATGGCAATCTCTCCAACACATTCCGACACTGTGTACATCGGCACCGTGCCGCTGTTCAATCGAGCACACATTTTCCGGACAACAACCGGCGGAAGTAATTGGCAAGATATTACCGACACGCTTCCCAACCGCTATCCTATGGACATCGCGGTTGATCCACACAATTCGCAAACCGTGTACGTCGCCTTCGGCGGTTACGGTGCCGGTCATCTCTTCAAATCGATCGATGCGGGAATTCATTGGTCGGATATCACTGGAACTCTTCCCGATGTTCATACGACGGCAGTCGTTGTCGATCCCCTCAATTCGGATATCGTGTATCTCGGGAACGATATCGGAGTCTATGTTTCAACAAACACCGGAGCGACGTGGACACCGTATGATGATGGACTTCCTGAAGCCGTACTCATCGCTGACCTCGTTATCTCTCCGTCGAACCGCATGCTGAGAGCCGCGACTCATGGGAACGGTGTGTACCAAAGAAAGCTCCTCTCTCCTGTAACAGGTGTCGAGGTCGGACCATCTGCATCGGTGCCTGAACGGTTCGAACTTTTTCAAAATTATCCGAATCCGTTCAACCCGACGACAACGATTCGATACGAACTTTCAAAAGCATCTAAAGTAACTCTGACGGTGTACGATGTCTTGGGGAATAAAATTTCTACACTCGTCGATGCGAATGAGACTGCGGGGCGGAAATCAATCGAATGGAATGCTGCAGATCTCGCAAGCGGTGTGTACATCTACACGTTACGAACTCCCGAATCCGTGCAATCGAGAAAGATGGTACTCGTCAGGTAAGCTGATGGTGAGAACCATCAAGCAGCTCGTTACCCTTGAAGAACAATCAGTGAGCCGGTAACCGTACCGATGGGGCGATCACCAACAGAAATTTCAACGCTGCCGATGCAGATGTTTTGTCTCTTCGTCATGGTGCCTGTGTAGGTAATGAGTTTATCGGCTGCAGTGACAGGACTCTTGAATTCAGCAGAAACCTTCACCAATCTTGGCTTGCCGCGCAGACCCTGATGCCAGCCCCAAATTGCAATCAACTGACCCGCGCCTTCAATCATCAAACTCCCGGGAAAGATGGGGTCATCAGGAAAATGGAGAGGAAAGATCCAATCCTCTTCTGTGAGAGGCTGCTCGCCGACAATAGTTCCGTTTGCGATCATGCTGATCTTTCTCACTTGCAGCATATCCCCTACTGGCAAGAACATGCCTGAAAGATCTGTTTCGTTATATGACGTTTCCATGTTTAGCTCCATTGTGTTTCAGACAGACATCGGTAGAATCTTCGAGTAGATTCGCACAAGATCGGTGAGGAGAATGGAGATACTTCGAGGGAGGTATGCTCTGGGGAACGTCCATTCATCTGACAGATCATAAGTAATGTACCTGTTCTGCCGTCTATTTCCAAACTACCGACTTGAATTCAGGAAAAAGAATTTCTATCTTTTCTGAAACGCAACGATGCAATACACCAGTGGCAACAGGATCGAATACCTATGCGAGATTTGCATCACGTATTATTTCTTCTGATTTTCTGTGTCAGTTGTAGTTTTTTTTCTTCCGCTTGCAGAGAGATTATCAATCCACCTCCATCACCACTCCCTGAAATGCAGTCGGAAGCGTTTGCACCACACTTTGAGTGGGTGCAGATAGAAGGACTGCGACAAACGTCAATCTATTCTCTCGGCACGAATTCCCTCCTTGGCTATGTATATGCTGGAACAAGCTCCGGCGAAGTTTACGGAGCAGACTGGTCCGGGAATCCACTCGTACGCATGAGGGGTTCCGTGAAATCCATCGTGGTCAAGGAGATCAAGAACACTCTTGTCGCCAGTGATGGTGCAGGCGTCGTCCGTTCCACAGACGAAGGAAACACCTGGCATACGGTGAATAATGGACTTTCGGATTCATCCATTGCAGTTCTGATTCTCGGTCAAACGGGAAAACTTATTGCCGGTTCTGTTCAGGGTCAATTCTATGAATCGTCGGATAGTGGTGAGACGTGGATGCGCACACGTTCCATCAGGGCCAGCATCACGGTCTGCATCGAGGATACATCAAACACCCTCTTTATCGGAACATCCAATGCGGGCGTTTTCCGCTTCACGGAAACCACGAACACCATAGAGCAAATCAATGTTGGACTACAGGAGCCGACAGTGAATGACCTTGCGATCTTGCCTAATAAAGACCTTCTCGCCGGTACAGCTCACTCCGGTATCTTCCGCTCAACAGATCACGGAACAACGTGGCAACCATCGAGTTACAGGCTGCGAAACGTGGGCGTGACTGCAATAGCAGTCAATTCACACGGAATAGTTTTTGCCGGAACGGCCAGAGGACCATTCGTCTCGACCGATCTGGCTCACAATTGGACAAAGCTTGATTCCGGTTTCACTGCTCAACGAATCTATACACTGAAATTCAACTCCGGTGGATTCTTATTTGCTGGGACAGAAGACGGTGTCTATAGAAGCAAGTATACAACGCTCAGGTTGCACTAATCGAACATTTCCCTCCAAGACATTTGCGAATTGATCTTCCATGAAAAAACTTTTATTTATCCTCTTCTGCGCAAGTACAAGCTTATCCTTTGGTCAAATCGCTGGATATCCTGATTTCGAAATCGTTGAGAGTATCCCCATAGAAACGACGCTGGACAATCCGGATATTCGTAACACGCATGACGTATGGCTTGACATGATTAACGAGGCAAAGAGGACACTTGATATAGAAGAGTTCTACATCTCCAATCAAGCGAGCGAGCCACTCGACGACATCATCAAAGCCATCATGAAAGCGGCTGAGCGCGGAGTTAAAGTCCGAGTTATCACCGATGCCCGAATGTACAAGACCTATCCGGAAACGATCGACTTGCTCGGCAAGCAGAAGAATATTTCGACCCGCGTCATCGACTTCGGGAAGTTAGCGGGCGGCGTGCAACATGCAAAATACTTCATCGTAGATACAGAGCAGGTGTTCATCGGGAGTCAGAACTTCGATTGGCGCGCGCTGAAACATATCCACGAGCTCGGCATCCGCTTCAAGAATGCCGACGCGGCGGTTCCCTGCCGGGATCTCTTCGATCTGGATTGGCAGCTTGCCGAGAAGAATGATCCGAAGCTCATCGATAGTGCATTGGAAAGCATTCGCTATCGCACACCGTTCCGAGTGATCGAACCGAACAATGACACGCTCATTTTTTCTCCAACCTGTAGCCCGCGGGGACTGATACCCGATACTGTCCTTTGGGATGAGAAGAATATCATCTATCTTATCGACGGCGCGAAGAGCGATGTGTTCTGCCAGGTTCTTACATACTCGCCGGTCGGGCGAGACAAAAGTTTTTACGGCGTGCTTGATAACGCGCTGCGGCGAGCTGCAGTGAGGGGAGTAAACGTGAAGATGATCGTCTCCGATTGGTCGAAGGAACATCCGACGATCGAACATCTCAAGAGCCTGGCGCTCATTCCAAACGTCGAAATCAAATTCAGCGAGATACCAGAATGGTCTGGTGGTTACATCCCCTTCGCAAGAGTCGAGCACTGCAAATACCTTGTCATCGATAGCGCAATGTGCTGGCTCGGCACGAGCAATTGGGAGAAGAGTTACTTTTATAATACTCGCAACCTTGGCTTGGTTGTGAAGAACTCAAGGATAGCAGGAATCCTCCGAACGATCTTCTTGAAAAGCTGGGATGGACCGTACACAGAGTTGATTAAGCCCGAGGTGGAATATAAAGCGCGGAAACATGGGGAGAAGTAGAAGCGTACAATGGTGGTCGTCTCTCCACTCAATTTGGTATGCAAAGACGAAATTCGTTATTACATAGTTATATGCAATTCCCCGTTGACATCTACCTTGGACCCTATGTAAACATTTTGGTCACCGCGTCAGTCTAATGTAGATAATCTCAACAGCCATCTTTCGAGGATATTCACATGAACTTCTCTTACGCGCTATTGCTTTCTGCTTTCACCAGAGGAATAAAAACGTTTCTTTTTCTAGGGATTTTGTTTGCTGCGATCGCTTCATTAGTCTATTCATTAGCACAGAATGAGGATGGTCGCTTTGAGTCATCGAGTAGATTTACCACCCTTCGTGTCGATGCACTTATGCCAAACTCAGCGCGCGAACTTGTCGGGCTGTGGGAGGCAAAACGTCGCTTCGGTCCAGATATTCGCGGGATTTTGCTCATCAAAGAGAGCAGCAGCGGGTGGTGGGCTGAGATCGCGGGGAAGATTGTACAGGCAAAGTTGGATGGGGATGCAATTACTTTCGAGTTGCCGGACAGTGAGAATTCTTTCAAAGGAAAGTTTGAGGCGCGTCGGACGAAAATTGTCGGACACTGGATCCAGCCTACTAATTATGCTTCCCCGGTTGTACTTACAAAATATGGAAACGACGTATGGCGGGGAAATGTGTTACCGTACGATGACACTTTCACATTATATCTGATGGTCAGAGCAAGGGACGACGGTTCAGTCGGTGCGTTTCTGAAAAACCCTGAACGCAACATCGGTTTCGGGCAATACCGAAGGTAAGTATGACGCTGAGCGGGAGATGATGGCAATCTATTTTCCGAACCGCGGCGGAACTTTCGATTTCAGACGCGTGACGCCTAATGAGGTGAGTGACTTTTACCCGCGCGGCCGACCTTCAGTACCCTATGTTTACGCGCCTCCACCAGCATTCGACGATGGCTGGTCTACCTCTTCGCTCGAAGATGTGGGAATCTCTCGCGATAGCATCGAAAAATTTATTCGGGTGATCATCAATACTCCTATAGACTCTATAAGTACTCCCGAGATTCACGGCGTGTTGATTGCACGCCATGGAAAGCTGGTTTTGGAAGAGTATTTTCACGGCGAAAACCGCGAGAAGCCGCACGACACTCGCTCTGCAGCAAAAAGTTTAACAGCAACGTTGATAGGCGCAGCAATCAATGCGGGAGTGCCACTCAAAGTCTCTAGCCCGGTTTATCAGGTGATGAATGGTGGCACGTTTCCTCCTGATCTGGAGCCACGCAAACGAGCTCTTACGCTTGAACACTTATTGACCATGTCTTCGGGACTGGACTGTGATGATAGCGACCCCAACTCATCAGGTAGGGAAGACTATATGGTCGATGAGAGCGGAGAGCCAGATTATTATAAATACACTATGGCATTGAAAATGATCCGCGAGCCGGGTGAGAAGGCGGTCTATTGCAGTGTCCAACCTAATTTGGCAGGCGGCGTTCTCAAACATACCTCCGGGCGGTCTCTGCTGGAACTGATGCAGACCCTTATCGCCGAGCCGCTACAAATCAAGCGGTACTTCATGCCTCTCACACCGACGGGCGATGTTTATATGGGTGGCGGCGTACGATTCCTGCCACGCGATTTCATGAAACTCGGTCAGTTGCACATCAATGGCGGCACTTGGAACGGACGCAGAGTCTTGACGTCAGAATGGTCGCATCGTGCCACTTCGCCTTTATACGAACTTCGCAAACTTAAGTACGGTTATCTTTGGTGGGTGATTGAATATCCTTATAATGGACGAACCGTTCGCGCTTTTTTCGCCGGCGGAAATGGCGGTCAGATGGTGATGGGTATTCCAGAACTCGACTTAGTATTGGCCTTTTACGGTGGTAATTATAACGATCCGGCTCTTTTCGTCTCACAGCGAGTTTATGTCCCGCAGTACATTCTCCCAGCGGTGGTCGAGAGCCGCTAGTAACGGGCAACTGCATATAACGTTGGGAGGGTGAAACCCGCGCAACGTTATGCGCCGCGCAGCAAAGCAACGTGCTGGCTGGTATTTGATACAACAAATCCAAATTCACACTTATTCCAAGGGGAGTGTTCAATGAATAATCTGCAAACGATGCAAGGGCAAATTCGATTCTTAAAGTATTACGCCGCAGCAACGACTGTACTCATTGCTGTGTTGTTGCTCGCAGGATTCAAACAATCGGGCGAGAGCATGCAACTCAAAGAGCTCACAGTGGAAAAAATCAATGTCGTTGACAAGGATGGGAAGGTTCGGGTTCTCTTGGCAGGCAGCTTTCCCCCTCGGCGCTCCGAGTTGGCTGGCCTATTGTTTGTGAATCAGGAAGGGACCGAGGCTGGGGGCCTCGTCTACGCTGGACAGAAAAAAGGTGAACATGTTTCAGCGGCTGCCGCACTTACGATGGATCAATACAACGACGACCAGATCGTAGCGCTCCAGTACGATGAGGAGAATGGCAAACGTAGGCATGGACTGACAATCGCCGATCGCCCCGATATGCTGGGTCCAGAGGCACTTGCGGTATATGGCATTCTGGACACGATGGCAGAAGGGCCAGCCAGAGACTCGTTAAGCCGTGTGCTGTTTGCAAAGGTTCCACCGGACCAGTTAGCGGCGCGACGTATTTTTGTCGGTCGTGACCCGAACAAGGCGGCGCTGGTTGATTTGTCAGATCGTCGAGGAAAGCCTCGCCTTCGTCTCATGGTCGATTCGCTCGGCAACGCCAGAATTAGTTTTCTGGATGCGAATGGTAACGTAGTACAAACGATCCCGTAGTAATGCTGCGCGGTGCATAACAGACGGCAACACGACGCGCTCGGTTAAGACTATGAAGCTCAGCGGTTTTGCACACAGAGGATTAGTCTATCCGAGTGTGAAAAACCGCTGCGTGTTGCCGCCAGACGTTATGTGAAAATGGCGGCACGCGGATTTGATTCACACGTGGTGTAATCGTAACTTGGAGTCTGAACTATGCGACCAGAATCACAAACCACACATAGGACAATATGGAACGACCAACTCAGCTTGATCCAAAGTATATCAATGTCAAAGTCAACGAGGTGACAACGGCTGTCTCTGAGACATATCGGCTATTCAATGGCGTTAACAATTTTCTAACGACGAGCGGCTTCCGACCGCTCGAAGAGTTGCTGCTTGGAAATTCACTCTCAGGAATACTATCCGAATTTCTCGTAAAGAATATTGCCAGGGCGTCCCACTCTCTCGTTGCGAATCTTAAGGTGGGTGGCTATCCAGATTTGTTACCTAAGGGCTTCTATTCTTCCAATCTTATTCTGAAAGGTGAAAAAGGCATCGAAGTCAAGTCTTCTATTCAGAGAGGAGGCTGGCAGGGACATAA
>JACOSX010000150.1 GCA_016178625.1 Ignavibacteria bacterium | reverse complement strand
TGACTCCGCGAGTAGAATAATCGGTCAGTTTGGTCAAAATTCCGGACGCTTAGCTCAGCTGGTTCAGAGCGCCGCCCTTACAAGGCGGAGGTCGCTGGTTCGATCCCAGCAGCGTCCACTCTTCACACAACATTGTTACACATATCTCCCATCTAACATCGCACGCCATGATCGTTGCCATCGCCAGCAAACGCGGACCTAAAGTCGAAGCTGCAAAGAAAGTTGTCGAAACCATCAAGCAGCTCTTTCCGAAACCGCCGAAGACCATCATGTATCTCACATACGATATCCAAGGTGGGATTGAGATGCCACGAACCCTCGACGAGCTGCTCACTGGCGCTCAGCACCGCGTCGTCTCACTCCAGAGTCTCCTTCGTGCAGAGAACCAGAAAGCCGATTTCTATGTCGGCATGGAGGGTGGGTTTCATTCCATCAGGCATCAAGGTCATGAGCAAATTTACTTGCAAAGCTGGGCATATGTGAGCAATAGCAAGGAAGGACATTTCGGAAGCTCCGGCAACGTTCTCGTCCCAAATGTCATCGCGAACAAAGTGATGAACCACGCGATGGATCTTGGTGAGGTCATTGACGTGGTTGCGAACCAAAGAGACGTTCGCAGCAAGCAAGGCACCTGGGGGATTCTTACAAGGGATTTATTGACGCGGAGGGAATCGTTTGAGATTGCGCTGACGGCAGCCTTTGCACCGTTCTATAACAGAGACATTTATCGGTAATGAAAATTCAGCTTCAGTGTTTGACGGGCCACCGGTTCTTACATATTCATTGAATCACTGTAACGCCTGCCGCAAACGCTCCGACTTCGATGGTCTTAATCACCTGTTTGCTTGCATAATCAATCACTGTCACAAAGCCAGGTATTTTACTTCCTTGCGTAGGATGATGAGGGGGGATTACTTCGGTGCGATTTTCGCAAGTAATGTAGACTAACGTTCCGTCGGGACTGAATTCGATCCCGTGAGGCTGGTGGGCTATATTAGAGACTGTTGACGTCGTGAAGTCTGAAGTCCGAATAAAGGTCACATCTTCAGATCCTTGGTTAGCAGCCAGCACGTATTGTCCATCGGGAGAGAATTTGACGTGGAGCGGACGCGTGCCGACGGGGATAATACCTATTGCTCGTGTTGTATCGATCATCCTGTCAATAACACGGACTTCATTCGTCCCATAACATGACGTGTAAACGTATCTCCCATCAAGCGATTCATCCGAGAGGTAGGGTTGGGTATTACTCGTTGGCGTTCCACTCGTATCCAAGGCAATCAACGACATAGATCCATCGGTCATGCTAATAGCGATGAGATTTCCGCTGCCTTGATTGGTGATGTAGAGACGCTGACCATCATGAGACAACAGCGCGCCGTGGCTAAACGAGACGAAGGGCCGAAGGGCGCTTGGCAGTATGAACGTCTTGATGACTTGCATAGTTCTGGTATCAACGAGCGCAGCGATTTGAGATGTCGTTGAAAAGTTCGTTACAATCGCCGTGTCGCCGCCGGCAGTCAAAATAACATCTGCAGGGGATGGTGGAACTTGCACTTTCTGAACGAACTGATGCGTCACTGCAGAAAATTTCCAGAGCTCTTGTGCGTTGATCAGGGTAGTGTAGAAAAACTTTCCCTGGCGGTCGGCACGAACATGATGCGGTGCGCTTGGAACCTGCGTAAACACATTGGAGTCGCCGGCTTGAACGTAACGTGAGACCAAGTTCGTAGCAATATCAATTACCGTTACGAGATCCTCCGCTTGATTGGCAACGAGAATCTTTCCCTTGGGATTAACACTGAACGCTACGGCCCCGTAATCGTCCGCGGCACCTTGATCGATCCAACGCATGATGAGCCGCAATTGATCGGCCGGGATATTGAAGGCTGCCAGCGGGGGCATGTGCGGCGATGATACCGGCGCTACCAAAGTATCTGTATTCATATGATAGACAATGTGACTCTTGCTCGACCTGTACGGTATCACTATTGCACCGTGGTCTCCACCTTTAAAGAAATCCTCCCATTCCTTCAAAGAAAATTTTTCATCGTGTGTAGCCTTTGCAATCCTGTTGTGAAAGGCGTTCTTCAGCACTATGCTGTTTGCCGCGGTGTCGCTACCAACATGACATCCACTGACGGCGCAGCCGCTCAAGAAAATCGGTTGGATGTGTTCTGAGAACCTGATTTCGCCAACTGAGCTATAATCGTAGGGTCTTGCCATTGTCGCCACTTCCTGGGATACTCCCATTCGTTGCGCGCCTCCCGAGGTTTGCTCCACAGGAACAATGCGATAGTAATACCGTTGACCGTTTATCAAACCAGTATCGACAAATTGGGTAGAGGCTGGAGGAAACGAGGCAAGAAGAGTTTGGTTGGAGAGTGCAAAATTTTTATCAACGCTGCGATAAAGTTGAAGAGCCGCAGCCGTTCCACCTTCGACATCAGTCCAACCGAGTGTGACACTGCCGTTACCATTGATGGCAAATAGTGATTCAATGCGCGGGGCTAGTGGAAGTATTTGGACGGATTCTTCCTTGCAACTCAAGACTATGGAGCACGTGAGAAGAACAAAAGCATAAACGCACGACGTGTTATCTACCATCATGTACTCTCCATTCTTTTTGGGCAACCGCCGTAAAGTCTACGTTGAAAGCCTTCCGCCCCACGCAGATTAAACTTCTATTGTCCAGCGAATAAATCGAAGTTGTACGTTAGACCAAAGGACAAGTTAAATTTTGCAGTCTGCTGAATCCCATGAACATTCTGATATATAGGTACTTGGACGTACACAACGCTCGAAAGAGCATCGTTCAACTGCAAGCCGATACCGGGACTAAAGTAAATCCAGGTCCCGCCCGTATTGTCACCAGGCTCATCAGTCGATCCCACATCGGCAAAGTTCTGAAATCTTCCGTTCACTTGCAAGAGAACATTTGCGTGATCTGCAAGCTGGTAAGATGTTCCAAGATGTGCATGGAATGCATTTCCGAACTGATAGTCATCTTTGCTTTGAATCAAGAAGAAAACCCACCCCAGTGGGCAGGTTCTGTTTACTTTAGAAAATTTGTTTTGGAGTCCGGTGGTTGGGAAGATGGAACAAACATAAAGTACAAACACCGCGGAGAATGGAAACATTCATACGAGATAATAAGAAGAACAGTCTGAATATACACCGTAGGATGGCAAGAAACAACTTTCACATCATGACATGAGCGTGAGGTGGTTATAGAAAGAGCCGATCGACAATGCCAACCTGCCACGCATAGAATAATCCAAAGCAAAGACTAATGATTCCTGCAGACATTCGGACGATGTTGTTTAGCCGCTCATGATTCGATGTAAACGAAAAGGGCAAACCAATCAGCATACTCATCAAGAACATACCACCGACAGAACCAATTCCGAAGATTGCGATGTACAAAAGCGCGAGTGGACGTGAAGAAATAGTTGCAAGCACCAGGAGCATCAACGCCGCGCTGCCCGCCATGCCGTGAACCATCCCAACCAAGAAAGGCTTTTTTCCAATCTTCACATGGTGGTGATGAACTACACGATCGCCATGACGATGAAGATCAACAGATTCGTGGAGATGCGGATGCATGTGGATGTGGTGTTGGTGTTTGTGAATGTGAAAATGCATTGTGGCACCTCTACGCAATTTCCTGAGAACATTCGTGCCGAGGACGATTAACATCAGTGCGACCGTAAATTCCATCCCCTGCGCAATTTTCTCCGGGATCTGAACGTTGAACGCAATCACGATCAAGCCAACGACCAGTAATGATGCGGTATGTCCTAGTCCCCAAAACGCGCCCACCAAAGAAGAACTCCAAAAGCCTTTTCGTTCGCTTACGATCGTTGACACTGCAACAAGATGATCCGCATCGAGGGCGTGTTTTAAGCCCAAGATGAACCCGAGACCAAGGATTGAAAGTGCGCCAGCAGAAAACATAGATTGTAAAGATAGTGAATTCGAAAGAAAACTGCCATCGAAACGGATCCCTGTCTGACCAACGGCTTGTACCGTAATGATCGCCCCGGCAATCGTCACGATAAACGCACTCATCACCGGCAACCAGCGGGCAAGAGGTCCTGAAATAGAAAATCGTTCGAAAAACTTACGCGCGTAGACCATCAGGAGACCAATGCCGGTCAGGACACCGGCAAGCCCGATGCTGAACGCGATGATGAGAAGCAGTCCAAAACCTATTCGCCCAAGCGCAACCGCGCTCAAGAGAACAACAATTGCCGATGGACACGGCAGCAACCCACCAGACACTCCAAGAGCCAGCAGACTCTTCCAGGTCACTGGCGCGCCGTCGGCACCAGAGGGCAAATGTGAATGTGTATGACCGCCATGAGAATGCTCGTGTGACGGCTCATGATGATCGTGGGAATGTGTATGACCGTCATGTGTATGCGTGAGCATTCCTCGTGCATAGCGGATACGCTTCAGGAGCAATGATAGTCCTATGAACAGCACAATTAAACCTGAAAGCGATCCGAGCCATGGGAAGAGATTCTCCGGTAAAACATATTGCGAGGCGAAGAGTGCAATCAATCCCATCGCGAAGACACCGATTGTGTGGGTCGCCGTGACGGTAAGTCCGAGAAATGCGGCATGTTTTGCAGTCCCTCGCTGACCAACGAGGTATGCAGCAACAATCGTTTTCCCATGCCCCGGTGTAAGCGCATGACCGGCACCGAGCATCATCGCGATGAGGAGAGAGATCACCATAACTGAGGGGCTTATTTCTTTCGCCGAGATGAGTTCCGCAAAGCCATCTTTTGTTTTTTCTACGACGGATTGTGCGAAAGATGAAGCGGTTGGCTTAGCAGTCCCTGGTAAATATTGAATCGATGCCTCTGAGACATTAAGTGGATTTGTGAGTCGATCAGCAGGATAATTGCGAAGTTCGTCGGTAATGTCCGTCTGCGGAACTGTCGTTGCCTGAATTGTCTCGCCGCAGATCGATCGAACACAGACTTCCTTCCAACCCATCCTATCACGGAAGTTCTCATCCATAAAATGCAGATTTCGGATTCCACTGTGCCGAGGAATTTCAGCTTCGAAGACAGGCTCGAGCCGAATTGTTTTCAATCCACCCTGTCCCTCAGGAAACAAGAGACTGTAATTAACTAATGTTGGGGTCAGTCGTTGTCGATCAATCGATAGCTGGAATCCTTGCGTCAGCTCTGCAATTTTCTGATCTGAATATTGTTGCCGCTCCTGTTCATCAACGGTTCCATCACCGTTCTGATCAATCTTTGACCATTCCTGCGTTGTGGGAATCTCTGCTACGTCGAGCACATATATAAGACGAACTTTATCTCCCACAAGTTCGATCCGCGTGTACCGGTTGATGCTGAAGATACCGAGTGGGTGCGCTTGCACAAATCCACACACGAAGAACATGACCATCAGTAAGTATTTTGTCATATCGTCAACCTTTGAACCCGTCGTTATGGTTATTATCGTAATGCAATTTTTTTGGCAACCGCTGTGTACGGCTCGTCCCCATCCGCTACTAATGCATGAACGAACGGATTCTCTTTCATTGATTGCTTGCGAAATATCTCTGCTTTCTCCTGTTGACCCGCCGCCGCAAAGATCAAGCTCGCGTGATAGTGTAACATGAAATTCGCGGTGTTACGATGCATGGCTTGCTCGATGAACGGCACTGCTTCCGAAGCTTTTCCATTTTTATAGAGCGTCCAAGCATACGTATCCAGCACGTCAATGTTGGTAGGACGCAAATCATATTCTTTCTTTGCCCGATCAAGCGCTTCGGAAAGATTCATGTTATGGTTTGCACAGAACATCGCATACTCACGGTTGATGTTCCATCCGCCTTTTTCGTGTTGTTCAAATGCATTCATGACAATCTTCGCAACGCCCTCCGCGTTTTCTTTCTGACCATCAGAGAGATAAACATCGGCAAGCTGCTCGAGGAATATATGCTCGGGCATACTCTGTGAAGCCTTGCTGAGAAGTTCGATTGCTTTATCATAAGTTCCTCGCACCTTGTTCACCATAGCAAGTCCGCTCAGTGCATATGCATACGCGGGACGTTCTTCAAGAATTCCATTGAAAATGTAGGCGGCAGTATCAAGCTTTCCTGCATTCAAGAACAACTTGCCGAGATTGTACAACGCCCAGGCACGATTTTCCTGACCGGCAATCCCTGTCTCAGCGGCAAGCTGCATCGCTTCAATGGCGCCAGCGAGGTCGCCATGGAGTTCTCTCAAATAAGACGCGCGAGAATACGACCGCAAATCGGGACGGGCTTTCAGCATTTCGTCGCACGCCTCCACGGCATGTTCATACTCACCAAGTTCGACAAGCGCGTCGCACAACACTCCGTAGCCTATCGCCGTATGTGGACTCTTTGTCACCATTCGTTCTGCAATCTCTTTTGCTTGCATGAATTGATGCATTGTGAGCAGCATTGATGCTTTGATGATGTTTGCGTCATAGTTATTTGGGTCCCGCTTTAATGCTTCATCAAGCAGTGATTGCGCCTTTGGAACGTACTCGTGATGCCTGCCTGTGACGCGGCCTTCCTGCAGAAAGAGCTGAGCCAATTCAACATAATTCTTAATAATGTCGGGGTGTTTCGCTATCTCGTCCCGATAAAAGGAAACGGCTCTCTGCGCGTTTAGAAACTCTGAAGATGCAGTCGCGTTGCCTACTCGTGGACTAAGTGTGAGCAGATCGTTCTTAGGAGCCTGACGATACTTCAGGTAATAAACACCGCCCCCGAACAGCATTAGCACAACAACAATTCCAATAATTTTCTTCTTCATCATTTTTTCCTCATGGTCAAGAAGAAAGCTCCAGCCCAATCATCCACACATAACCCCCGATGTGCCGGAGCTTTCATTCTCTCAGTTCAGATGTTCATTACTTAATAAGCATTGCCTTTTTCGCCGCAAGGATATCATTCCCGACTTGCAGGCGGTAATAGTACGCACCACTGGCAATATTTCTTGCGTCCCAGTTTGCCGTGTACGTACCTGGCGATTTTTGTTCGTTAACGAGTGTGGCTACTTCTTGTCCCAAACCATTATATACCTTCAGGGTAACGTTTTCTGTGCGGGATACATGATACTGAATTTGTGTTGAAGGGTTGAATGGGTTTGGATAATTCTGTTCAAGGAAAAAAGCCTTCGGAACGCTCAGCCCGAGAAGATCGCTACCGACACTTGTGGGAGAGTCGAGCGTGTCCGCTTTCAACTGCTTCGCGTAATCATATCCGCGATGAGGCTCTGCAACGTATGGGAACGTCGATTTAAAAGGCAAGTCGTTGTGGGTGGGACCCGACTTGTATGTGAGAACATTCAACAGTTGTGTTGTCACAGGATTGGGGTCACCTGCGGTATAATCATCGTACCACAGACCGATCGCCGCGAGGGCAATACCACTCACAGCTTGCAGTTCAATGCGGGTGACATCATCTTCCAAGCGACGACCATTCGGAAAGCCATCCATGTTGGGGATGAATTGCAGCGCCGTGCTTCCATTGAATCGACCATCAGTCAAACCCAGAACGGCGGCTTGCACGATGCCGAGGCTGCTGAAGTCTGGACTACTACGAGGCGTAACGGGAACTGCCATGTTCAGTCTCAGCATGTCGCCAAAGGTTGGCAGGAAGTTATTGATGAACGGCTTCCCAGTTGCGAGGGGGTTACCACTTTTTCCAGTTGCCAATTGATATGGTGCGAGGTTCGGCACACCGGTATAGAATATTGGCAGGAGATCAACCGACCGCGGCGCATTCGGACGCAAGAGGTATTTACCGAAGATTGCGGTGTCGAGTGCTGTTCCCGTCGTTGCGGGATTTCCATACAAAGGATACAACCCTGCTTGATTGTTTCCAAAGTTATATGCCTGCAATGAGTTTTTCTGGATTCTGAGGTTCATCAGCGCAGGAACTGCACCCCCGTACAGCGCATCATCCATATAGAGACCTAATTCCGGATTGATAAAATACTTATCGAACGTAGACTCTGCAGCAGCATAAGGCGACAGCGAATTCCAGTAATCTTTATCCATCAAAGGAATCACAACTTCGTTTGTCAGCGGCATACCGAGACGAGATACTTGCACCCACGGGCCACTGTACGTCGGCTCACCACCCGTTGTCGAGAGCGTTGTCATTTGCTGTCGACTGGCAGACGCCCACACACCGATAACGAAGTCACCATCGAGAATATTCGCAGCCTGACTGACTGTCTTACCGTCTTTCTGAAGCGTCAAGATTGGCACTTTGATCGCGATGACATGGCAGTTAAATCCTGCAACACCATCACGTGCAGCGGCAGCTCCGGGAGCGCCGGGGACTCTTGTCTGACCGACATCGAACACGCCACCAAGGTCGACGAAGAATGGATCATCTGCAGGTCCGCAGTAAATCTTCTCGCCGGTTGATGCCGTCGCGATTGCGTTGTTCAGCAATGTTGTGTATGTTGTCCCTAATCCAACCGTGCCATTTTCAATCGAACGTGGTCCGATATTCGGTGGTGGGACGATGCCATTGCTGACAATCGTCGACCACGTTGAGCCGCCGTCAGTTGAACGTTCAGCCGTATAGGTGGTCTTCAAGTTTTGCTGACCGAGCCGGATATTGAAGAACGTCGATGGGTCTTGATTCGTCTGATCAAACGTGAATCTATAGACAATATCATCGCCCGCCGTCGCCGCGTTGTTATCAACATGGATTTCGTACCGGATGTTTTTCCCGAACGTTGCATAGTTCGGACCGCCCTCTGGCAACTCCAACGGGATGTAGCCGGCGATGATCGTGACGGTGTTCGTATCATCCGGGCTCCGGAACGCATACAGATCCGTGTTATCCGCAAGCGGATCGTTGCTGATAAGCGGCGCTTCGCGGTGACTTGATGCATCGATCTTCTTCGGTGCACCGAGGAAGACCACAAGCGTCACACACGCGACCAATCCAGCAACAAGTAGGTATCGTTTCATTGTAACCTCCTGAATAGATGAGTTTGTGAATAATGAATTAATAAATAATTGAGTTAGAGTTGATTCTCCCGACATATCACTTGACAAGCTTCTCTCCTCACTCGGGAATCATCAAGAATACGGAAGAAAAGTGAAACTGGATTACACACAAAAGGGCTCATTTTAGACTGGATACATAAAATATTGAGGCCGTAATCTGCTTCAAATAATGAAGCCGACCCGGATACTTCAGAATCGGCTTATCTTAAGTACACACGGACAGAAAAGAACTTCTGTCCAACCAGTGGTGCTATTTCACAAACAGCGCCTTCCTCATCGCAACTATTTCATCGCCAATGTGGAAGCGGCAGTAATATGTCCCAAGGCGACGTTGTTCGCGTTCCATGTTGCAGCGTAGGTATCCGGCGTTTGTTTCTACTCGACCGGTTTGCTATTTTTGTCGCTAAATCAGGATGAGCTTCGCGCAAGAATATCAGTTAGGGCAGCATCAAGTGTTGGAAATTGAAACTTAAAACCCCCCTCCTCTAACTTTTTCGGTACGACTCGCTGACCAGTGAGAAGCATTTCCGCCATTTCGCCCAACGCACCTCGTAAGAAGAAACCGGGCACAGGCGCCCACGATGGCCTGTGCATCACTGATCCGAGGATGCGACAAAACTCCCTCATTGTTACCGCATGGGGTGCGGCAACATTCACGGGACCGGCGAGCGACGTGCTCTGTAACGCATACGCAATAATGCCGAGTACGTCATCTCGATGCACCCACGGGAACCATTGCTTTCCAGAGCCGAGCGGGCCACCAACAAACATCTTGAAAGGAAACAGAAATTTTCTCAACGCGCCTCCGTCCTTTTCCAGAACTACACCACATCTTAATAAGGCGACCCTCACCCCGCATTGCTCTGCAGCGACTGCCTCATGTTCCCATCGATAACAGACATCCGCAAGAAAATCATTTCCTCTCGGATACGATTCCGTCACATCGCCGAACTCGACATTCCCATAATATCCAACGCCTGAAGAATTTATCAAGACCTCCGGTTTCTTTTTCGCCGCTATGATTGCAGCCACGATCACCCTCGTTGCTTCAACACGGCTATGGAGGATGCGAGCCTTCTGCTTTTCCGTCCAGCGTTTTCCGGCAATAAGCTCGCCGGCAAGATTAATCACCGCTTCGGCTCCATCAATACAATTTGCCCACGGTCCGAGTGTTTTGCCGTCCCATTGTTCTATCTCCGTTTCCCGTGTTGATACCTTTCTCGGATCTCTCGTTAAGATCACGACCTGATGATGCGTCTCCACTAAATGCCCAACAAGTGCTCTCCCGATAAACCCGCTCCCCCCTGCAATCACAATCTTCATAGTCCCTCCTTATGACCATTATTGTACTGAAAATCCGCCTGAGTTACCACTGGCTTGATTCTCTCTTCCGAACATCCTATCTTACAAACAATCATTACTTTGGAAGAAACAATGGCTCAACTCGTTAGGGTCGCGAGCAAGAAAAGCTTGGAAGGTATTCAGGTGATGAAGGTCGAAGCAGGCGGACAGAAGATCGCACTCTTCAATGTGGGCGGAACATGTTATGCGATCGGCGACACTTGCACGCATCGCGGTGGCCCTCTCTCGGAAGGTACTCTCGAGGGGACAACGGTGACCTGCCCATGGCATCGTGGAAAGTTCGATGTCACGAGTGGGAAAGTACTCGCTCCTCCACCGCGCACCGATGTCCCGTGTTTTCACGTCTCAATCGATGGCGACGATATCAACATTGAAATACCGTGAGTCCTCTTGAGGGTCCACCGTATTACAGCACTCAATCACCCCGACCTCCAGCCGTACAGAACACTTCGCCGGCCGATGGACCACATCAAGGCAGGGATATTTGTGGCAGAGGGAGAGAAAGTTGTTCGTCGACTATTTGATTCCAACCTCCCGGTCGTTTCAGTTCTCCTGACTCAACAATGGTTCGAGAAGCTGTTCAACACTCAGCCGACTAATCTCAACGATTCATCAACAGTATTCATTGCGGAAAAGAAACTGCTCGAGACCATCGTTGGGTATAACCTCCATCAAGGTATTATGGCAGTCGGAAGAGTCCCTGCTCATCCCTCATTGGAAGAAACGTTGAAATCAATTCGCAGTCCCCATCTTCTTGTAGGGTTCGATGGACTTGTAAATGCTGAGAACGTCGGAGTCGTGGTCAGAAATTGCGTGGCGTTCGGCGCTGATGCGGTCATTGTTGGAGAAACATCAAGCAGTCCATACCTCCGTCGTGCTGTCCGAAATTCTATGGGCACTGTGTTCAATGTGCCCATCATCCACGTAACAAACCTCGTGAATACACTCTCTGACCTTTATAACAATTACGGCACGCGCACGATCGCCGCTCATCCTTATGGGCAGTCGGCAATTTTCAACTGCAGTTTGACTGGGAATGTCTGTATCGTGTTCGGTAATGAGGGGGAAGGGATTTCACCAGCGGTGCTTGAAGTCTGCAACGAGCATGCTGCAATCCCTATGATGAACGAGACTGATTCCCTCAACGTAGCGAGTGCGAGTGCGGTGTTTCTCTTTGAGGCGAGGAAACAAAGGACCAACCCTGCAAAGCCGTAATGGCTTCAAAAGATAATAAAACCTATTGGGCGTCGATCAGTTCTTTACTCGAAAAGAAGAAGTTGATCTCGATTTTTCCGTTATCTGGTGAATCCGAGCCGTGCACGATATTCTCTCCTTTATTATCGGCGTACAGTTTCCGGATCGTGCCGGGTGCAGCATCCTTCGGATCGGTTGCGCCGATGAGAGCGCGGAACTCTGCAACTGCGTTCTCTTTCTCGAGTGCGATGGGCACACACGGACCGGAGCTCATGAACTCCACCAATCCATCGTAGAACGGTCTTCCTTTGTGTACCGCATAAAAACCTCCCGCAGATTCTTTCGTGAGCCGGACTTTCTTCAGAGCGAGAATTTTGAATCCTGCTTTTTCAATACGCGTAGTAACTTCGCCAATCAGGTTCTTTCTGACACAGTCAGGTTTAAGAATTGCTAATGTTCGTTCGATCAATGTGTTTCTCCATTGGTTTTATAATGAGATGTATTTAGAGATTCGTGCTTCACTCCGTCGGGTATCCCAGCTCCTTCCATCTTCTCCAGCCCCCATCCATAGAGATGACATTCTTGTAGCCCATCTTCTGGAGATTATCGGCAGAAAGTGCGGAGCGGAAACCTCCGCCACAGTAGAGGATGATCTCCGTTTCTTTGTTCGGGACTTTCTCCTCGATGTCACGTTCGATAATACCTTTGCCCAGATGAATCGCCCCGGCGATATGTCCCTTCTCCCATTCATTATCTTCTCGGGTATCGAAGAGGAGCAGCTTCTCTCCTCGATCAAGCCGGGCTTTCACCTCTTCTGGGATAGTTTGTTTGATGCGACCCTTCGCATCATCGACAAGTTTCAAGAACGCCGGTGAATGTGCCATATGCAATTCCAGATTGAAGAATCTTTGCTCTTTAGGTTCTGCGGCGAGCCCTATTTGCGTTTTTTACTTTTTACTTTTGATTTTTTTGACGATATACGGATACTCTTCCGCTTCGCTCCTCTCCCCAAAACCCGCTTTACCGTTTCACCAATAAGAGCTGGGCTCTCAACAACGTGGATACCAGCGTCTCGCATCGCTTGCATTTTTTCCACCGCCGTACCCTTCCCGCCCGAGATGATCGCCCCTGCGTGACCCATACGTCTTCCGGGAGGAGCTGTACGACCGGCAATGAATCCGATGACCGGTCTGTCAAAATTCTTCTTCACATACTCGGCAGCTTCTTCTTCCGCCGTCCCGCCGATTTCACCGATCATGATAACCGCGTCGGTGCCGTCATCATCTTTGAAAAGTTTCAATGCATCAACGAACCGAGTGCCGACAACGGGGTCACCGCCGATCCCGATGCATGTCGATTGTCCCATGCCGAGCTCTGTCACCTGCCAGACCGCTTCGTAGGTCAGTGTCCCGCTTCGGGAGATTAAGCCCACCCGTCCGGCTCGATGAATGAATCCCGGCATGATGCCGATCTTGCACTGACCGGGTGTGATGATGCCCGGGCAATTCGGACCGATCATGCGAGTTCCATTGTGGCGGAGGTATTCATACACCTTCACCATATCGCGGGCAGGAATACCTTCCGTTATCGTCACGATCAGTTTGATACCTGCTTCAGCGGCCTCCATAATCGCTTCGGCTGCAAATGACGCAGGGACAAAGATGACTGAGGCGGTCGCTCCTTCGTTCTTCACGGCGTCAGCGACTGTATTGAAAACAGGAACCGGCTTGTTAAACTGATATTGATCGTTTCCATTATACATGACCCCGCCTTTTCCGGGTGTCACGCCAGCGATGACCTTCGTTCCATACGCAATCATCTGCTGTGTATGAAATGTTCCCTCACTGCCGGTGATACCTTGAACGACTAATCGAGTTTTCTTATCAACGAGGATGCTCATACGTCAATTCAAAATGAAAAAGTTCCTTATGGATGAATCTTTTACTTGTTTCCTACTTCACATATGTTTTCGCAAGATAGAACACGACTTGTTCCAGATCCTGCCCGGAGGCACGGAGACCATTGGAAACCATGCGCGCAACAAGCTCACCCGCCTCCTTTACGGTGGTCGGGGGTGTTCTCTCAACATTCTTGAGTCCATGACACTGCGTGCACGTTGACTCAAATGTTTGCCTTGCCGCCGGCAGATCAAACGACTTCATAGCGGCAAGTTCCAGCATCTCAGGATTCACCAATGCATCTGCCGCGGTTTTCGACTTCAACGTCTCAATATCCTGTTGGCGTTTTTGTTTGAATGTCTTCTGCAGATCCGGCGAGATCGCAATGAGGTATGTAGCAACCTGCCACTGCTCTTCTTCGCTGATCGGATTGAAGACGGATCGCTCCCCCATCCGACTAACGGTTTGCACCCAGGTATCTGGCGTCCGTGGTTTTATGAGAACCGTTCTCAAGTCGTGACATTGTACGCACTTCGAGAGCAGGATATCTCTCCCCTCTTTAAGACTTCTCACTGTCGTGAGGTTGTTCAACGGTGCTTCGGGAGGAAATCCTGCCTTCGGCAGCAGAGTTTTCACTCGCTCGATGTTTTCCTGGCTGAACGCTGTCCCACCGACAGCGTTCTTGTGCAAATAAATTTCTTTGAGCGCAAATGGAACTGACAACCCGATCAAGAGAAATGTACAGATCATCAACCCTGTTCCCAAGAACGGTACGAGCGTCGATTCGAGATGCTTGAAGAACCGGACGATTGCCACTTTTGCAATCAAGATGACGCCGATCGCCATCCCGAGAACCAAGTGCGCGACCGTGCGTGCCGGAAGCTCGACTTCGTACGTCCACAGCCGCGGGATCATCTGCGACATCATGTAAAGGTAGATTGCCGCGTACAGATAGCCGATGGTACGATGAAGCAACATCAATCGCGGAGGAGCCGTGCTCTTCAGTTTCTCGTGGTCGAACGGATATCCCCACAATTTGTACATCAAGAGCGTGCTCACTAAACTCAAGAACAGAAACACGACGCCGAGCATTGCGTTACCGAAGGTATCCATATCCTCACCTCATGTGGCAGATTGTAGGGTGACGCATTCTACAAGCAAGCCCGCCTAAGGCGGGCAAGCGAGATTGGTGGAAATCACATCTCTCAATTCTCCTCAATAACATCCGCTACGCGCAAAATCGTCTCTTCGTCAAACTGCTTTCCGAGAATTTGAAGTCCGATCGGAAGCCCTTGGTGATCCTTGCCACAGGGAATGCTGATGCCCGGTATCCCTGCCAGGTTCGCCGACACGGTATAAACATCCGAGAGATACATCTGCAGAGGGTCATCCGTCTTTTAACCGATCTTGAACGCGGACGTAGGTGACGTCGGCGTAATCAGGCAATCCACTTCCTGGAACGCTCGATCGAAGTCTTGCTTGATTAATCGGCGGACCTTCTGACCTTTCCGATAATATGCTTCATAGTATCCGGCAGAGAGAACATATGTCCCGAGCATGATGCGTCGTTTCACCTCGTTACCGAAACCTTCGCTGCGCGATTGTGTGTACATTTCGAGCAAGTCCTTTACACCCGGAGCGCGCCGCCCGTATCGCGCACCGTCGTACCGGGCGAGGTTGGACGATGCTTCCGCTGTCGAGAGAATGTAGTATGTTGCTATCGTGTACTCTGAATGCGGAAGGGAGATTTCCTTAATTGACGCCCCGTGCCGCTTCAGCAGATCGACTTTTTGCATTATTGGTCCGGAGATCTCAGCTTCCAGAGCAGATGTAAAGTATTCTGTCGGAATCCCAACGCGCAAACCTTTCACATCACCCGTCAGTGCTTTGAGATAATCAGGCACAGAAAGATCTGCTGAAGTTGAATCGCAAGGATCGTGACCTGCGATTGTCTGAAGAACATAAGCGACATCTCTCACGGTTGAACCGAAGGAACCGATCTGATCAAAGGACGACGCGAAAGCGACGAGTCCATACCGCGATACCCTTCCGTAGGTTGGCTTCAGACCCACGACACCACATAGGGCTGCCGGTTGACGGATCGACCCCCCTGTGTCGCTCCCAAGCGCGGTTGTCGCCATTGAAGCGGCGACCGCGACTGCAGAACCTCCACTTGAGCCTCCGGGTACTCGTGATTCGTCCATAGGATTGAGCGTCACACCAAAGGCAGAGTTCTCAGTGGATGATCCCATCGCGAACTCGTCCATGTTGGTTTTCCCGATAACCACGGCATCTGCAGCATCGAGTCGCTGAATGACAGTTGCATCATAGGGCGAGATGAAATTCTCAAGCATCCGCGAGCCACATGTAACAGGATGTCCTTTCATGCAGATGACATCCTTCACTGCAATCACCATTCCTGCAAGTGGTCCGGCGGTGCCATCAGCAAGTTTTCTGTCTACCGTCCGAGCTCGCTCCGCCGCTTCATCGGCGAAGACATGTAGGAATGCGTGAAGATTCTTTTTCTGTTCAATCCGACGAAGATAGGCTTGTGTGATTTTTTCACACGATGTTTCCCCCGCAATGAGCTGCGTATGAAGAGCTTCAAAATCGTTCAGGCAACACTTCTCCTGTATTATAAGACTGGATGGGATGAAAAAATCTTGCAAGCAGATGGCTCTACCGCGCTAAGGGGGAACCGCGTCATCAGGCAGAACCACAACTGTACATCGAGAAGAAACTATTTCGTCTCGATTTTTTTCTGTTCGTCAGGCTTTTCGATCTCTTCCTGGATGTCGCGCGCAGCCTTGCGGAATTCCCGCACTCCCTTCCCCAGACCATGCATAAACTCCGGGATCCTCTTCGCGCCGAACAACACCAGAACCACCAACGCGATGATGAGAATTTCAGGCGTACCTAAGTTTCCAAACATACTCTAACTCCTTTCAGCACCTGTATAATCGTGAATGTATTCATCCGAAACAACACTCTTCATAACCGACAGAAAAATCCTTTGCCCATCAGTATGCCCGAGAACCGGATCCGACGCCCGTTCCGGATGCGGCATGAGACCCATAACATTTCCGCCTTCGTTCACAATACCTGCAATGTTTCTGACCGACCCGTTCGGATTTGCGCGTTGCGTAATCGAGCCATCCTGTTCGACGTATCGGAACAGGATTTGATTGTTCCGCTCGAGTTGGTCCAACGTTGATTCATCGGCAAAATAGTTTCCCTCACCATGGGCAATTGGAATCTCGAGGACTTCACCTGATGCACATACCGATGTGAATCTCGTCGCTGCATGTTCAACGCGCACGTGAACGAATTTACATACAAACGTGAGGCATTCATTCCGGAGGAGAGCCCCCGGCAGCAATCCTGCTTCACAGAGAATTTGGAAGCCATTACAGATGCCAAGAACAACGCCGCCAGCCCGCGCGAAAGAGATCACTTCTTTCATAATGGGAGAGAACCGGGCGATCGCACCACATCGCAAGTAGTCGCCATACGAAAACCCACCGGGGAGAATGACAACATCTACACCTTCAAGCGATGAGTTCTTATGCCATAAGAAGCGTGTGTCTTGATGTAGCACATGTTTCAGGGTGTAATACGCGTCATGATCACAGTTTGAACCGGGAAAAACAATGACGCCGAATTTAGGTCGAGAGACAGTCATGATCGTTATGGAATCCGATCCCTGATCAACCCGTTGGAATTTTTTCGAGTGAGAACGAGAAGTCTTCCATCACTGGATTTGCCAAGAGTTTCTTGCACGCTTCGCCAGTGATGTGCTCTGCTTCTTCTTTTGACGGGGTGTCTATTTTCATCTCAACGAACTTTCCTATGCGAAGTTCTTCCACGCTTTTCATCCCCAAACTTTCCAGCGCATGATGAACAGCTTTACCCTGCGGATCGAGAATCGATTTCCGAAGTGTGATGATGATTTTTGCAAGGTACAACGTCCCTTGATCCTTTCTAGATGTCGACACTGGTGACTTCAGACTCCTTATCCTCGACCTGTTTGCCGGCAGGATGGAGTGAGTGGTGGATAAATGTGATCACATAACGCAATGGACCGGTCGCCACGTAAAAAACAAAAAATGGGAACAGTGCCTGTCCTCGCGTCAACAAAATCGCTGTGATGCTAATGACCCCAACAGTGAACCGCAATGGATGTTGTTTAATCCCCCGGCGGGAAAATTTCGGAACGGTGTCATACTTGATGGTGCTGACCATCAGCAACGAGAGAATCACGACAATTGTGCTGAGCAATGATCCTTCGAGGCTTCGGAGCGGATCTCCCTCATGATAAAACGTCAAGACAAAAGATGAGATTGTTAAGGCTGCAGCGGGGATCGGTAACCCTTTAAAAAAATCTTTGTCGTAACCGACCAGTTGCGCATTGAACCGTGCGAGCCTCATCGCGCCGAAGACCATGAGCATAGCGCTGATCAGCATCCCGATACCTTCTTCATTGCGCAGATGAAGATTGTACACGAGGAACGCTGGTGCAAGCCCAAACGAAACGACGTCAGAGAGCGAATCGAACTCCACGCCGAAGTCACTCGAAGATTTAGTAATTCTTGCCATCACGCCATCGAGAACGTCGAAAATACCAGCAAGGATAATGAACCAGGCGGCAAGCGTAAAATCGCCCTGCGCTGTATGGATGACGGATCGAAATCCACAAAAGATGTTCAAGACCGTGAAAAGACTCGGGACAACTGCTCGTGTAATTTTCATTGATGAGTTCCTTGTCTAGTGATTGAACGTTGTTTCATCACTCTATCGACTTCGGAGCTACAGCATAGCGGGCGAGAATCGATTCACCAGCCACAACCCGATCGTTGAGATGAACTGCGACTTGAAATAATTTCGGCATGATCACATCGACCCGCGAACCAAATTTGATCATTCCAAACCGTTCTCCAATAGTTGCCTGTTGTCCAATCCGAAGATCTGCAACGATTCTTCTTGCGATTGTGCCTGCAACTTGTTTGAAAAGAATTTTATACCCCTCACGTTCGATTCCTATGAGTGTACGTTCGTTCCGATCAGAGGATTTATCATCGAATGCTACACCGTATTCGCCGGGAATATGCTCAAAGTAGCCGACGGTCCCTGACATTGGGAGTCGGTTCACATGTACATTCAGTGGTGACATGAAGATACTCACCTGCACCGCGTCGGACTTGAGATATTCGCCCTCAAACAATTCCTTAATTTGAACAACCTTACCATCCGCTGGCGATACAACGATCGTTTTCTCATGCGGTGGCACCCGATCGGGGTCTCGAAAAAAATTCAATACAAAAACAGTCAATAGAGCCAGGCATCCCGTGATCGTGTACCGGACGATTAAGGTATCGGCAAAGATGAACGTTAAACAAACTATCACTACTGCAATGAGAAAAAACTTTACAACAACATCAATTCCATACTTACTCACAACCGAAACGGACTTCCATTGTTACACTTTCGACATCAGGCGATCGCACAACTCGCCCCACGCTTCCTCACCAGCTTCCTGTCCGACCTGAAACCGATCACGCTGAGAGGTTTCCCCTCTCGCCAGGTCGAGGAAATGACAGGTAGTAGGCGAGAGTTCATCACCCAGGACAATCTGTCCTTTCCATCTGCCGAACTTCAACTGCGAATCGGCAAGCACCAATTGTCGCCGATCGCATAAACCACGTAGAACAGCATTTATTTTAGATGCAATGCGATTAATCTGTTTGAATTCTTCTGGAGTGGCAATATCCAGAGCATGGACGTGGTATTCGTTTACCCAAGAAGAATTTTCAGTCCCGTTCTTGTAATAATGTTCAATTATTGGAAAATCGAGAGATATGTCCTGCTTGATTCCGAATCGCCCGCTGAACACACCGCGACCTGTATTGAAAATCTTCACGTAAAGCGGAATGGGCTCGATTCGTTTGACCATCATCCTTAATGGCGAAAGTTTCTCTACAAAAAATGTTGGGATGTGAAACCCTTCAAGATACTCAAAAAGGTAACACGACATCTCGTTTCTAATGTAGTCGAGGCTTCGCGTTTTCTGTTGCGTTTTATTACCTGCAGCTTCAGAGGACCTAAATTCTTGGATGAGGAGGTCAGGTTTGTCAGACTGTAAGAGGGACTTTCCATCATGTTCAAAGACGAGTTCACGATGGGCGGATCTCGCAACTTCGGTCCCATCGTCCATGGACAAAAAACGCGTTTGTTGTCTCATATGCCCAAAAAACTAGTCAACATGCGGATGATATATAACTAAAATACTGCTGAAAGTCAAACCATTCCACGACCTGGTCGAACTGGAAAACTTGACTTTTGCAAAAAAATCAAACACTTTCTGCAAGCCAACACTCCAACATTCACTCATGAGTAAATTCTCGAGACAACAAGACCAGTCACCTACGACAGAACTTCGGAAGCTTCGACTATTGATGTGTTATACCATCTCTTTCCTCATTGCAGGAACCTCATTGGTACTCGCCGTCAATGCAAACGATAGCACAATTTTCAAGCCAGCGGTTTTATATATACTCACTGGTGTCCTTGTAACACTTGGCGCGAGGTATTTTGTAGTTCAGCGTGAAATCCGATTCTCTTTTACAATAATTCATATCGCGTTCTTAGCATATCTTTTTGTTGGGGGATTTTCACTGTTAAACGCTATGAACTTCCGATTGGGACTTGAAGCGCTCGCCCAATTTTTATGCTACTTTGTGATATTTGTGACTATGGCGGCAATGACTCGGGAAGAAACTGGAATCCATTTTTCTTCAACCTTTATCATTATCTCAACACTTGCTTGCCTGATTGGTCTCGCTCAGAGTTTCTTGACAATTCCGTCAATCACCTTCCTCGTGTCCGAACAACGGCAAACCATCTCCACATTCGGGAATGCAACTTATTTTGCGGGATTCCTTATCCTCATGCTGCCCCTTCTTAGCAGCCAGAGCATCCAGAGGAAAAAGCTTTCAATCCGAAATATTCTGTTATGCGGGTTAATATTAGCAACGGTGGCATTGTTGATTCGTACCGAAGCCCGGAGCGCTTGGGCGGGAATTGTTGTGGGTGGTTCGCTCTTTATCCTTTTGGTTGGAAAGCGGAAATCCCGGCGTAGGGTGTTGGTTATCGCGCTTGGAGTGGTCATTGTATTCACGGCTGTATTTCATAATATTATATTCACTCGATTGAATTCCCTTTTGGAATTGAATTCGTCATCATCAGTTGCTCGGCGATTTTACTTTTACGGAGGAGCATGGAAGGCTTTTTTAAACTCCCCCATCATTGGAAACGGTATTGGAAACTTTGTCGCTTTTCTTCCTAAGTTTCGGTCGCCAGAATATTGGATGGTGCGAGCGGAGGATATTGTTCCTCACGCACATAATGAGTTTCTCGAAATTCTTTCGGAGACGGGCGTTGCAGGTTTTCTTTGTTTCCTCGTGATCATTGTCTCGTATTTCATCGCGTGTTGGGGTGTAATCAGAAATAATCAGGATTCCCCCCATCTCGAACTTTATGGTTATGCTTGTTCGATTGTCGCTATTCTCGTGGATAATATAGCAAGCCTCAACCTCCGTACGACACCAGTTGCCGTAGTGTTCTGGGTCATCCTCGGGCTTTCGGTTCCACATCTCCCACTCAAGTCGTATTCAATTGCCATCAAACTCCGTCCTGGCTTGCGAAGACTCAACTGGATTCTTCCCTTGATGATGGGACTTTTTCTCTTATGGTATATTCCGTATATCGCCGATCGGTACCAGGCGGAAAAGAAGCTTTTGGAGGGTATCATCGCTCGCTGGCAGAGTCAGTTAGATGTTTCCATCGGATCATTTAAGGAAGCACTTATGCTCGATCCGAATATTCCGGAAGCTCGATTATACCTTGCTGCGGACCTTGTGCAAAATGCACGCTACAAGGAGGCACTCGACCACGATAGAATGTTACTCCAAACATATCCTTACTATCCGAAAGCAAGAATTGTTCTCGCTATCTGCTCATTTGAGCTCGGCGATACCTCAGGTGCGATGAACGCAATCCGGCAAGAACTTGAGATCGGGAACTCTCCTCAAGCTCTGTACTATGCGTCTTATTTTGCTTCGCGCATTGGTGATACCACTCTGGAGTATCAGTATCTGATATCTCTATTCAAACAAAACCTTCGGAGCGGAATTCCAGATTACGCGGTCGAGGGGCTGCGCCAGCTTGATCCCCTTCTGAACCCTCAAACATACACATCGGAGATGAAAGCTTTGCTTTCAGAACTCCAGCAAAATTTTTCAACTCATATTGAAATTCTCACTGAAATCATCGAGTGTTATCAACACCTCGGGCTACTACCCGAAGCTCGCGCCGCTCTGGATCAGACTTTCTCTCTTCATCCATCAGATCAAGCGATAATGGAACGTTTGAGAAAATTAAGAAGTGCGCTCAATCCTGACCAACATCATGAAGCTCACTAAGTTTCAACGATTGCAACTATCCGTCGAAATTGATATATTTGTTCCATTCTTTAGTTTCTTCCACGACGAGAATCGCAGATTGCCCGGTGGTGTAACTGGCAACACACTTGACTCTGGATCAAGGAAGTCTAGGTTCGA
>JACOSX010000146.1 GCA_016178625.1 Ignavibacteria bacterium | reverse complement strand
CCACGGGGTGTTTTCGACCCCGGGCTGACTCCTCGCTACGTGGCTTACAGAGTTTTACCACGGTCGGGACTTGGGAGGGGAGCGCCCTTCCCTCCCTCACCCGACAAGATTAGGATCAGTTTAGCTTGGCGCTCATTTCATGAGAAGCATTTTCTTCACACTCTGGAAGTTCTTCCCATCAATTACCTCTGCGGCTATCCGATAGAAATAGATGCCGGAGGAAAGATCCGATCCATCAAGCTTCGATTCGTAAACACCAGGTACCATTGTCTGATGGTCAATCAGTGATGCAACCTCTGAGCCTATGATGTTATAGACTTTTAACGTCACAATTGATTGACGCGGCAAATCGAACTGTATCCTCGTGGATGGGTTAAATGGATTCGGATAGTTCTGAAACAAAGCGAACTCCTTCGACAGTGACGATGCTTTTGAAGGACTCACAATAATCTTCACGTTCGTAATTTCACTTGAAAGAACAACTCTCCCATGATCGGAAAGCAGCTTCGCTGTCACACCATCTGAGAGTCTATAATGGAATTGGTTATCTGAACTGGTTATATTCCACGAAAGCGTCAGGGGATACGCTGAAGCTTGTATGACTACTGGAAACTCTTGCACACTGCGATCATTTTTCACACATTCAACATACTTCTGCGACCAGAATCGAACATCGAATGAGCCATTTGGTGGGATGGGTGGAAGGTCAAATTGACTCTCACTCTCTTTATTTCCTCGACTATCTTCAACATAAAGAGTTTGCTTGTTGTCCGCATTGTCCACAAACGTGAACGCGGCCGACCGTTCTCCCATTCGTTCGGAAGACAACCGTGTTGAAGACTTTGCTTCGGTACCATTCGAGGAAAGCATGAGTGTTCCGTCTGTGGTTGCCTTTACCCAGTATGCCTTTCCAGGCTCAATCGTGCTGACAACAACATACGCCCCATTATAACCGAAGAAATTACCCAGCAGGAGACTTGATGGATTCGTCGAAATAGAACTTACCGACACGGGGCTGCTAACAGATCCGATCAAGTTCCACCCCTTGTATATACTGATGGCTTCCGTGGTCCGGATCGCACCCGCGATCGTCAGGGCTTGAGCATTATCGAACTTCAACCAGTAACCGGTTCCATTCGAAAGGATTGTCTGAGCCACGTACGATCCCTGGTAAGCAAATGCATCGGATGTTGCCGGTGGGAAGAGAGATGACTTCTTATAATCCGGTACCGATACGGGCACCGAGACCATGTTCCAGCTTGCGTTGAGAGTATATTGCGTTGAAACCTGGGCAAGCGCGAACGTGACTCGGACGGTGTGGTTTGAACCAATCTGATTGAATGTATATGAAGACACTGCACCAACCGAAACGCCGTCAACAATGACACTGTCGACCACGTAATCCGGATGTACGCCGAACACGAAGGTTCGATCCGCTCCATAATCTACAGCGATTGTTCCTTCAGGCGAGATCGAACCGTTCGAACCGGCTGAAGCCGTGAGAACATATGTGTTGATCGCGAACTTTGCCCGAATTGTATGGTTAGCTTGAATGTTACTAAACGTATAACTCGATTCCACTCCGGCGTAAGCACCATCGACGAAGACGCTGTCGATATGATATCCTATCTGCGCAGTAATGGTAAACGGCTGATTGGCTCCTGAATCTACGCCAACGAGGCCGGTCGGGCTAACTATGCCGTGTGAGTCTGCCGCGGCAACGATTGTAAAGGCATTGATCAAGAAACTCGCTGCAATCGTATGGTTCGCTGAAGTATTTTGAAATGTATAGACGGTGACCGTTCCGACAGAACTACCATCTACAACAACATCGGCAACGTGGTAATCTGTATCGGGGATGATGGTGTATGACTGACTCGCGCCATAATTTACAGAAGATGTACCCTGAGGTGAGATCGAACCATGTGGGCTCGACGAAGCACTGATTGTGTAGACGTCGATCCCAAACCGTGCGCTTATTGTATGGGCTGATGTAATGTTCGTAAATGTATAGTCAGAGACAGATCCAACGGACGATCCATCAACGAGCACACTATCGACATGATAACCAACGTCAGGTAACATCGTAAAACTTTGACTCGACCCATCATTCACGACAATATTTCCTGAAGGAGCAATCGATCCATTCACACTTGCCGACGCTGTGAGAGTATATGTGTTGATGGCAAACTTTGCGGAGATCGTGTGGTTTGCCGTGACATTGGTAAAGGTATAACTCGTCACTCCACCCTGATTAATACCATCGACGATGACGCTATCAACATGGTAACCTGTGTTGGGTATGACTGTAAAGGACTGATTTTCACCCGACGATACAACGACAACTCCTGAAGGCGTTATGCTTCCGTTGCTTCCCGCAGATGCGGTTAGGGTGTACGATGGCGTTGCGGTTGTAAAATTCCATGGACCGGCGTACGCACTCGTCCCACCACTGTTGCTTGCATTGACTCGCCAGTAATACTTCGTCGACACATTGAAACCACTGATACTTCTGAAGGTATCAATCACGGCAGGGTCATCTAAGAACATTCCCGAAGCAAAGGTAGAGTCGGTTGCGACCTGCACTCTGTACGATGTCGCCGTTGCCGATAAACTCCACTGCAAGGTGAGAGACGTTGGTTGATTAGTCGCATTGTTCGATGGGGAGATCAATGAGACAGCACTTGGTGGTGTAGTTGCTGTGATGGTAATCCACATTGGCGCAGTCCACGCTTCGCGCCCGCTCGCATTGAGCACATACGCATAATAATAGTAGGTCGTCCCAACAGTTTGCGACTGAGAAATAACAAGGGAGTCCTGATTGATTACCGACGCAAGTGTGGTAGGAGCTGTGCCCGATCCCGGAATACCGTACCGTATTTCAATCCGACTGATCGGGTCGCCATCCGGTTCGAACGCCTTCACGTGTATCGGGATAGAACCCCCCATCGTAAAAATCTCACCGATCTGATGTGTTCCAACTTCAAACCTCACTTGCAGATCATGATCCTCGGTTGCGTATGCCCTCCTGTTGCGCAGCGCGTCTACAACATTTGCCTTCGTTAACGACGTCGCAAGCACAACCGTACGTTGCTGATTCAATCTTCCAAAATTCGTGTAGTGGTTATCTTGGTTGGCGCATGGCGCGACATGATACCCAAGACGCAGGAGATCATGATAGCGAGAAGTATAATCGGTGCTGGAGGGATCGTTTTCTGTAGTGACATTGTCAAGCGCGGGACCGTTTTTCATCGCGGTGCCCATCACGACACTATCCCACGACGCGTTGTATGGATTTGAGAAGATCCCGCTGTAGTCGCTTTGTTGTGGATGAGCGAGGTAGCAAAATCCATTGTACTTCTTCACCGAATCGAACAACATTCCATAGTTCGACTTGGTAACGAAGACATCATAATTCCCTGCTTCCCATCCGAACAACTTATCGGTGCCGTACACAAGCACATGGCCGCCGCCACTGATCGTTCCCCATTCCTGACCTCGCATTCCGACAAAGACATTGTCCTGATTGACGGAATCGGCTTCAGCGTTGCCGGCGCGCCAGTAACCCAGATTCATGTGAAGGTCGGAGCTCTCATGATGATTATGATCGCTCACCCCAAGAAAGTTCATGTTGTTCGCGATATCGCGAGCGTACGTGATCGCCTGAGCAACTGGTTTTTTGTACGTGTTGGTATCTTTCTCCTTGTTTCCATCGGAATACCATGACTGGGAATGAATATCACCAAAATAAAAATTGTAGGATGTTTGTGAGTAGACAGACATCCATCGTCCACACACTACCATGAGTGTGAGAACAATTGGGAGGCGGATTTTCATCTACTACGAAATAACTTTCTCTATATATAAATGTAACTCGATTTGTGTATCAAGGTAATCAAAATCCGATCCAGAATCAATGATCTGTGATCTTCATCCCATAACATGGTTTGCCGAACGAGCGAATTTTCGTTATAATGGATCGCAAAGAAACTGAGAATCATGAGCGGCGCTACATGCTGAATAACGATAAGCAACACGAATATTGGATGGAACTCGCACTGCGAGAAGCCGAACTTGCGTTGAAACGCAACGAAGTGCCTGTCGGGGCGGTGATCATTCACGAAGGCGCGATCATCGGAAAAGGATCCAATCAAATCGAATTATTGCAGGACCCGACCGCCCACGCCGAGATGATTGCTCTTACAGCCGCAGCGTCGCACCTGGGAAGCCGAAGATTAGAGAATTGCATCATGTATGTTGCGTTAGAGCCTTGCCCCATGTGTGCGGGTGCGATCGTTCTCGCACGCATCCCGTTGCTTGTGTTCGGCGCCTACGATCCGAAAGCCGGCGCATGCACATCCCTCTACACGATTACGAATGATACTCGCCTCAACCATCGGGTTCATACCATCGGCGGTGTGCTCGAAGAGAAGACCGGAGGAATGATTAAAGAGTTCTTCTCGGCAAGAAGAAATAAAAACGGGAAAGAGAAACTATCTGGTCGTGGTGCAGGTTTGAAGAGGTGACTGGACGCCTTGGAAGAGTCACGTAGGACCAACCATTCAGCGTCGTTCGTTTATCACTCCATACCTGCCTGCAGCTTCTCCGCCTTATCGGCAAGCTTCAACTGCTCGATCAGATCATCGAGCTTTCCATCAATGACATCAGAGAGGTTATAGAGTGTCAGACCGATGCGGTGGTCGGTGACGCGATTCTGAGGGAAGTTGTACGTGCGGATCTTATCGCTCCTGTCGCCACTCTTCACCATTGAGCGGCGTTGCTGGGTAATGGATGCGGTTTGTTCTTGCACTTTCATCTCGTAGAGTTTGGCTCGAAGCATTTTCATCGCGCGTTCGCGGTTCTGGAACTGCGATCGCTCCTGCTGGCACGCGACGACAATACCAGACGGCTTATGAGTGATGCGCACTGCTGTTTCAACCTTGTTGACGTTTTGCCCACCCTTCCCACCAGCACGGTACGTCGTAAACTCCAAGTCAGCCGGACTGATTTGAATGTCGGAGTCTACTTCCTCAAGGTCGGGCAACACTGCCACCGTTGCCGCTGAGGTGTGCACTCGACCTTGCGCCTCTGTTTCCGGCACGCGCTGAACGCGGTGTACGCCGCTCTCGTACTTTAGCGTACCGTAGGCTCCTTCTCCTTTCAACGAGAAGATCACCTCCTTGAAGCCACCCTTGCCGGTATCATTCCAGTCCATTAATTCGGTCTTCCACCCTCGCCGTTCCGCGTACCGCGTATACATCCGGTAAAGATCGGCAGCGAATAATGCTGCTTCCTCACCGCCTGTTCCGCCGCGAATCTCAACAATGCAATCCTTGTCATCGTTTGGATCTTTCGGTATAAGAAGAACTTTCAAATCTTCTTCAAGCTTCGCCGCTTTTGCTTCAACGTCCTTCAATTCCACTTCTGCAAGCTCGCGCATCTCAGCATCGTCTGACGCTTTCGCGAGCTCGCGCAAGTTATCCACGTCCGATTTAGTTTTCTTGTACGCATGGTACGTGCGGACAATCTCCGCGATCTCGTTATGCTCCTTGCCGAGATCGCGAAACCGTTCAGGGTTACTGATCACCGACGGATCCGAAAGCAACCGCGTCAATTCATCGTAGCGAGCCGCTACTTTTTCTAATCGATCGAACATACGTTAGTTGAGAACGAGTTCAGAAATGTGTCGGATGTAAGTTGCTTGTTGCGGTTCTTCGACACCGAGCGCGCATTTGAGTGCAACGAGAGCGACTTCAATTTGCGAAGGATCCGGTTCTTTCGTCGTGATGCGCTGAAGCCAAAGTCCGGGTGCAACAAGCATTTTGCCAATTGATGTAGTGCTGCGTTTTGCAGACCACCGGATGAACTCATACGCCACACCGCCTACAAGCGGAATGAGAGGGAGATGTGTTAGCATGCGTACCAACAGAGAAATTTTTCCAAGCCACAGGATCAGAAGAGAATCGAGGATAGAGAAAAGTAACATGGAGATCACCATGACGATCAGGATGAAACTCGTTCCACAGCGGGGATGAAACCTTGTGTACCGCGCGGCGGAATCGATCGTGAGTGCACCCTGGGATTCGAATGTAAACACTGCCTTGTGTTCCGCACCGTGATACTCGAATAGTCGCTTCACATCCTTCATCATGGAGATGACCAGTAGGTATCCTACCAGAATACTCAGGCGAATCGTGCCCGCGATGACATTAAACCCAAATGCTGTCTGTTCGACGTTGAACAGCTTCGTTGTGATAATGAGAGGTGTAATAAAGAAAATGGTGATGCCAACAACTAACGAGAGCATCACAGTAAGGGCAAGCCGAAGGTTGGATGCGGATTTCTTTTGCTTCGTCATCTTCCCATTGCCGTTTGCGCGCGCTTTTTCCTTGAGGTCCTGCATTGCGACTTCAGTGGAAAAGTTGAGTGTCTCGATTCCAACGAACATCATTTCCACTAGTCCGACTGCGCCACGAAGGATCGGCAACTTGAAGATATTATTCTTCTCAGCAAGCGATACATAATCGCGCTTCTTTACAATGATCTGTCCGCTCGAACGACGCACTGCCGTGGCAATGCGACCCGGTGCGCGCATCATCACCCCTTCGATGACTGCCTGTCCGCCTACCGCCAGGGGTTTGTTCGGATCGAAGCGCAACAGATGATTATTGTTATCTGACAAGAGAACTCCCATGATTGATAAATGCTGAAATTGAAACTCTTTTCAAGATTTTCTATCTTCTTCCACACTTAATATAGTTTTTTGCAGGTGGAGTTGCAAAAACCGGCAGGTGAGAACTCCGATTTCTTGCAGAGTTATATTGTGGGGTAGAAATCGGAGTTATTGTTCCGTGATCAGCGAGATTCGACTCTTACACTCCGTCTCGATCCATCGGCCGGGCACCTTCCTCAATGGGCGCTTCGTCAGTCCTTTCTCTCTTCAGGAACCGCTTCAGAACCGAGATCTCTTTTGCCTCGAAGAACCTCAACCCATACATCAATCCGAGAAACAGCACCAGCAATCCAAACTTCCATCCGATCCTCAAGGGAGATGAGCGCGTCATTTCAGGGAGCGGAACGCTATAGTATAGCACCATGACCACAGCAACCGCAGCGAGAATTTTTATCATCCTGCTAAACTCATACTGCACGGGATAGAAGCTTTGAACAACGAAATACAGCGTCACCGCCATCGCAAAATACGCGAGCAACGTTGCCCATGCAGCACCGAGCATACCCATGGACGGAATGAGAATGTAATTTGCGACGATGTTGACGAGCGCGCCGATAAAGGTAATCGCCGGTGCGTATTGAGTTTTCTTCTGGATGTACATTCCGGCGGAGAGATTCGTCGAGATCCCTAAAAACATGTACCCGAGAAGAACAATCGGCACAATGTTGAGTCCGCTCCAATAGCTCGGATGAATGAGATGTTTCCCGAAGATGCTGATATTCACAAGATTCTCAACGAATAATGTTAGGGCCAGGAAGATCCCGGACATGAACAGGAGGAAGTAGGTAAGCACCCGCGCAAAGATCTCTTTTGCATTCGGTTCCTTCACGACGGAAAAATAGAACGGCCGCCAGGCGTAATCATACATAGAGACGACAAGCATCATGAAAATCCCGAGGCGATAATTTGCCTGGTACACGCCAACAGTCGCGTCGTTGGTCAGCGCGCGCAAAATCGGTCGATCAATAACCTGCACCACCATGCTCGCAAGCCCAGCCGGTACGTACGGAAGTCCAAACTTGAGCAGCGCCTTCCACAACGGCGTACTGAATTCTTTCGTCAAATGCCGGAAGATGGATGGAAGCAGCACAAGAAATGTCACAACCGAAGCGACCAGTCCGCTGATGAAGACGCCGACGATCCCGATTCTCATCACCACTAACAATACAATATTCAACCCTACATTAATTACAATGTTGATGAACTTAATCGCTGCGAATACGTTCGGCTTGTGTGCCATCCGCAGCATGGCAAATGGAATGATCGCCATCGCATCAAATGCCAGAATCCATCCTGCGTAGATGACGATCGTTTCATAGTGTGATGAAATATTCAGCATCTGTGCAAGCGGTGACGTTAACAGTGTAATAATGAGAGAGAAAACGATGGAAGAACCGAGCAGCGAAAAGAATGGTGTGCTGAAATTTTGTTTCGGCGTCCCGATCTCCAGCGTCGAAGAGTACTTGAAATACGCCGACTCCATCCCGTACGAGTAGATCACCGTGACAAATGCGATGATGGAGTAGATGTACGCGACGATACCGTACTCACCCGGCGCAAGGACGTTAGTATAAAATGGAACGAGGAGAAAATTCAGGAAACGGCCGACGATCGTGCTAATGCCGTAGATCGCCGTCTCGGTGCCCAGGCGCTTCAGATGTTGGAACATTCAGGCGGACGGATGTGAATAGACGGAGGACTGCACGATGTTGAGGGAAATATCAAGCGCCTTCGGTGAGTGGGTCAACGCACCGATCGAGATGAAATCGACCCCTGTTGCTGCAATCAAGTGCACGTTCTCAAGCGAAACATTCCCCGAAGCTTCAACCTCGACAGCATGATTGATAAGATCGACAGCTTTGTTCATCTCCTCAATAGAAAAATTATCGAGCATAATGCGATCAATACCACGATGTCTCATCGCTTCCAGCACCTCATCGAGCGTTTTCGTCTCCACTTCGACCTTGAGCATATAATGATGTTGTGTAAGAAACTCCCTGCATCGTTCAATTGCCGTACCGATACCTCCAGCCGCCGCAATATGGTTGTCTTTGATAAGCACCATATCATCCAATCCGAATCGGTGATTGACGCCTCCACCGATGCGGACACCAAGTTTGTCAAACACGCGGATGCCCGGGGCAGTTTTTCGCGTATCAGTGATCTTCGCTCGCGTTCCTTCTACCGCCGTGACGAATGCGCGAGTCAACGTCGCAATGCCGCTCATGCGTTGGAGGATGTTTAATGCAGTCCGCTCCGCTTTCAGAATGCTGGCAATAGACCCCTCAACTGTCGCGAGCACTGCCCCCGTTTTGATGTTTGATCCCTCACGAAAGAAGGGAGTGAATTTCAGCTCGTGATCGATAAAGTCAAAAACAAGCCCGGCAATATCAATCCCCGCAAGAACCCCCGATCCTTTTGCAAGGAGTTCCCCACGACCGATCAACTCGGACGGGACGATCGCCTGCGTGGTGATATCTCCCATGCCGAGATCCTCCAGAATTGCTTCCTCGATAAGTCGGTTTACCCGGCTATCGTGTACTACTTCATTGACCGCGCTACGAAGATCTTGGCTCATCATCGACCAACATGATTGGGATATTGTCCTTTATCTGATAGACCTTACCGCACTTCTTACAGGTCAATGTATTTTTCTCCGGTTCGTACAGGAGATCACCGTGACACTTCGGACAACAGAGAATCTCAAGAAGTTCTTTGGAGAGCATGCGGAATTCCTTTATGTTGATTGCCGCGACATTATTTTCCCGATGGCTTCACTAACGATTTCTATGAACTGTTCCGGTGCGCGTGCCGGCTTTCCGTTTGCTGCGTTCACGAATGAATGGATTGTGTATCCTTCTGCAAGGAGCTCGTTCGACTCGTCATTGCGAACTTCATAGCTGATGCGAACTCTTACTTGGGGAACCTCGTTCAAGATCGTCTTTACACGAAGGAGGTCGTCGTACCGCGCAGCCTTCACATACTTTGCATGAGCTTCGGTGACGGGAAGGTAATACCCCATCTCTTCAATCTCAGGATAAGGCAAGCCGAGATCGCGCAGCAAATCGGATCGACCCTGTTCGAAATACTCGAAGAACTTCGCGTAATAGACCATCTTCATTTGATCGGTATCTGCGTAGCGAACGCGAATGGTTGTCTCAGTGCTAAAGATCATTGTTGGATGTGTGATATGGGATGCGAGAAGGTACCGATAGAACTTTCGAATGGCTGTCTGATTGAATGAATCCTTGCATTTTTCATTTTGATTTTTCCATTGAACATCATTCCTCGTACTCACCCATTTCGGAAAATTTCTCGATGCGTTTGTCAATAAGTTTCTCCGGCTTGATCTTTTTCAACTTCTTAAGTTCTTCGGTCAGCACATCCTTCAACATCGTTGCAGCCTCTTGTGGATTACGATGAGCGCCGCCAAGAGGCTCAGGAACGATACTGTCGATGATTCCTTGTGCAAGCAGATCAGGGGCAGTAAGCTTCAACGCTTCTGCTGCTTGTTCCTTATAATCCCAGCTTCGCCACAGAATACTGGAACAGGATTCGGGCGAGATGACAGAATACCACGTATTCTCCATCATCAGAATACGGTCGCCGACGCCAATTCCTAACGCCCCGCCCGAAGCGCCTTCACCGATGATAACGATGATGATCGGGACGGGAAGGTGAGACATTTCAAAAAGGTTGCGTGCGATTGCTTCCGCTTGGCCGCGCTCTTCAGCTTCAAGCCCCGGGTAGGCGCCCGGTGTGTCGAGCATCGAGATAATCGGTCGCTCGAATTTCGCCGCGAGCTTCATAAGACGTAGTGCTTTTCGATACCCCTCGGGGTTCGGCATTCCGAAATTGCGATAGAGGTTCGACTTTGTGTCTCTTCCTTTCTGATGACCAATAACCATGACTGGTTCCCCTTCGAGTCGTGCGAAACCTCCAACAATTGCCTTATCATCGCTGAAACTTCGATCGCCATGCAACTCAACGAAGTCGGTCATCATCATCGAAATGTAATCAAGCGTGTACGGTCGGTCCGGATGACGGGCGAGCTGGACCTTTTGCCAGCGCGTCAAACCGGTGTAAACAGTCTTCCGCAGTTGGAACACTTTCTCCTCGAGGGTCTTGATCTCGTCAGCAATGTCAAGTGAGTCAGCATATGATCGCATCTCCTCGATCTTTTGTTCGAGCTCAACAATCGGCCTTTCGAAATCCAAAACAGCCTTTGCCATAGGTGTTCTTATTTCCTGATGAGGAGAATAAAGGACTTCAGAAGGATCTCGATGTCAAGGATGAGCGACTGGTTTTTCGCATAATACAAATTGTATTTTTCCACTTCCTCAGCCTGTAAATCATCATGATAGTTGATCTGTACAAGTCCTGTCAGACCAGGTTTCCCCCAGTACACTGGCATCGACCCATTGCGCAGCTCTTCCACGGTATACTCCGGTACGCCGACGAGGCTTATGGTGCCTCGGAGGACATTAGGAAGTAATAAAATTTTCCTTCCGAACTTGCCCTTCTCCGATGTCTTCCGAAGTAACACAAATGGGTACACCGTCGCCAGGAGGAAAAGAGAAACACAAAGATCAAACAGCCGCTTCAGAAACCGGTTCACCGGGCGATTCAGGTTGTACTCAATGTCGACAAGAGGAATGTCATCGAGCTCATCGATATGTGTTTTCCCGATGATGACTTCCAGACTACTTGGCACCAACCGGAAGTTGACGTTCCGATTGCCACTCCGACCGATGATCGAGAGAATATCACTGTACGAAAGTGTATCAGTCGAAAAAATCACTTCTGAAGCCTTCTGTTCCTGGATGACTTTTCCAATATTGTCAATACTTCCGAGAATTTCAACTCCCGAAACTTTCTCCCCGACGCGTTTCCTATTCATGTCGACAAATCCCACAATTTCGTAGCCATCATCAATCCGTACGCGCAACTTCCGCAGAACTTCTTGTCCCGATCGCTCTGCGCCCACAATGATCGTCCGTCTACCGAATAAGCTTTTACGGCGATGCTCGGGTGAACGAAGGATCGCCCGAGCCGCCAGCCGCCAGCCCGGAAGGGCGAGCATGTTGACCATGCCGGAGATGACAACGACCATTCGACTGAAGGCATACTGTTTGAAAAAGAATGTGAGTGCTGAGAGAATCACGTAGCCGATGATCACCGAACCCGCCGCATGTGTAACGGATAACTTCCGCCTCGTATAGGCACCAAGCGAATACATCGCACTGATGATCATAAGCGCCGGAACCGTTGTCGTGATCGGATAGGCATATCGAGGGAAATGAAAGAACTCACCGAACCAGATCATCTCACCGAGCAATAACGAAAGATTGACGAGAGCAAAATCCAGCGCGGCTGCGCGCAGCGGTTTGGCAATCCTTCCGATGAACGCGACCCATTCACGCGAGGCAATCCCTGCGCGGAGGATCAGATCGAGGAGTATCCCGCGGCGAAAATGTTTCTGCACAAAGACGCGCATCGCCTTGTAAAATAATTTGACTTCATCGATATCGCTCCTGCGGGCACTCTCTCCCTTATAATGGATAATTTGCGTTGTGTGGACGTAGAAGATTTTCCATCCTGCCTGTTTTACTCGAAAACACCAATCAAGATCTTCGCCGTACATGAAAAACTGCTCATCAAGTCCGCCCACATCCTCAATCGCCTTTCGCCGCGCACACATGAACGAGCCACTGATCGCGTCAACCTCGTACGTCTGGTCGGGATCGAGATATGCAAGGTTGTACTTTCCGAAGAAACGCGAATAAGGAAAGAGCGTGCTCAAGCCGCTGATCTTCGTGAAGGCAACCCAGGGCGTTGGAAAACTACGTCGACACGGTAGCTGAAGTGTTCCGTCCGGATTCAGAATCTTACAACCGGCAATCCCCACCTCTTGATGCTGATTCATGAACTCAAGCATCGTTCGGAAGGTATCCTCTTGCACAATCGTATCGGGGTTGAGGAGAAGAATATATTCGCCAGTACACTCGTGCATGGCAAGGTTATTTGCTGCGGCAAACCCATCGTTGTGTTTGTTGATAATGAGCGCCACATCGGCAAACGTTGATTCAACCATCTCAACGCTCCCGTCATCTGATGCGTTGTCAACAACAACTACTTCCCCATCAATCCCAGCCAGTGCTTTCCTGACGGAAATGAGAGCGTTTTCCAGAAACGCGCGCACATTGTAGTTCACTATGATCACTGAAAGCTGCATTGCTTGAAATCAGAGTTTTCCTAATAACTTTCGAATCTTCAATTTCCACACCATGAAGACAGCTTCATACACAATCTTCCGCGACATTTTCGAGACACCCGAAGTCCTCTCCAGGAAAATGATCGGATGCTCACATACCTTGAATCCTTTGCTCCATGCTTTGAAGTTCATCTCAATCTGGAACGCGTACCCGTTGGAGTGGATATTGTCAAGATCGATTGCTTCTAACACACGACGTCGGAAACACTTGAAGCCGCCTGTGGCATCCTTGATCGGCATACCGGTTATGATGCGCGTGTAGACATTCGCAGCGTAACTTAAGATCAGCCGGCGTATGGGCCAGTTGATAACGCGGACTCCGTTTGTGTATCGGGAGCCAATCACTAAGTCGAACATCTCCATCTTCGTAAGAAACGAAGGAATCTCTTCCGGACTATGAGAGAAATCCGCGTCCATCTCGAAGACGTAATCGAACGTATTCGCAATGGCATACTTGAACCCTTCAACATAGGCAGTCCCCAATCCCATTTTCCCTGGTCGACGGAGAAGGTGGATCCTCGGGTTCTGCGACATCAGTTTCTCGACAAGATCACCGGTTCCATCCGGGGAATTATCATCTACCACAAGGATTTCAACACCTGCATCCTGTTTGAGAACCTGAGTGATGAAGGTTTCAATGTTTGGTGCTTCGTCATAAGTCGGTGTTACGACAAGTGTTTTCGCCATAACGATTGTTTCATGTGTGATTCCAATAGATTATGTCTCTCGTTGAAAATCGGATATTGTGATTACGAATTTGATCGATGGCCATACTTCTTCAACTGATTCCACGCCATCGAGAGACCGAGAGCCGCAACGGGAACCATCCCGTATGAAAGAATGATCTGATATCGCGGGAGAACAAAAAATATTAATACAATCAATATCATGCAACCATAGTACATCACGAGAAGGCTCAGATTGTAACCTTTCCCTATAGCGTGGTATAGCCCGAAACAAAATAGGCACAGCATCACCCCCCAGGAAAGAAGATAAGGGAGACTGCGTGCTTTGGGGTGCGTGAGATCGAGCCCCCACAAAAACAACAATTTCTTCCCCGCAAGAATAATCTCTTCCTTCGGGTGGCTGCGAGCAAAAATCAGAGCTTCATCGAGAAACACTCTATCACGTTCGATCTCATAGTGTGTAGAAGGAGATAGTGGGATCAACTTTCGGTCGATTTCCTCAGAGCCCCAGATTCCCTCACCGGACATCTCTCTTCCCGATCCAGACGCTATCGGATTATGACCGCGCCAGAAATTGAAGCCAAATGAAGTCGTAATCGGGACAATGCGATCGAAGACCAGATAGTTTCTGAGGAGCCAGGGCGAGAGCCCGACCACCAGCACAACCAAGAAAACCAGTGCATACGGCGTCAACCCCCGAAGCGCCAACCAAACCGCTAAGCCACATGCTATCAATACTCCATCTGCGCGGATGAGTGCGAGCAATGCGGCAGCGAGCCCACTGAGTACAGTGTTCAGGATTGTAGATTTTCTCATAGAATCAACAACGAATAGCCAGACAATTCCCAACACCAAAAGATACAGCGTTGTTGACCCGTAATCAGTGACTGTGTATAGATATGGAGGATAACACGCACATAGATATCCTGTGATTATTCCGACGCCGTGGCTGAATATTTTTGTCGATATCCAATACAGCACGACGGCACTGAACGCACCTATGACACATTGTGCGATGAGTAACGCGAGGAACGATGTGGGTCCCTCGCCAAAAGCATTCATGAATCCGGCAAGGAAAAGCACATAAGCCGGTGGCATATAGGCGCTGGGAACCGTGAATGCACCTTTTTCTTCGTTCGGAATTGCACCAGCGGCTGTGTACGACATGCTATAACCCGATCCTGAGATGATATTCTTGGCAATCATGCCGAATTCCCAGAGTTGGGGAGTAGTCGCGTTACCGATGACCAACACTGCAACAAACCTCGCGACCAAAGCAGCGCCAAAGATCCACCATCCATGACTGCGCGTATGCGTCTTGATCTCAACAGAACCCTGTTCATCCATATGTACTCGTCGTGGATTGAACACTTAATATTCCATTTTCATCTGGAGAGAGAAATAACTATCCCTGTTGTTAGATGATGGAGAGTCTCGCGTTTCATCTCGCAACTCATATGTTCCGACAAGAAAGAGATTATTGATCGGTTCAAATGCGAAGCGAAATTGAAGTGCATTTCTTTTGGCAATGTCACCATCCAGAAATGGAGCTACGTCCGAATCGACATCGCGGTGACCTTGAAGAGCGCTTCCCCCTACGTTTCGTACGAGCTGACCATTATTAACAATGTTCTCACCGTGGCGTGATCTGGTGTAGGTCAACCATGTACGAAGCTGCTTCATCGGGCGATAGCGTGACTGCACAAACCACTCTTCGGAGTTTGGATCGAGATGGTGACCAAGCCCGATGTTGTTATGAGTATAGTCGTTTCCGTTCAAGCGGTTGCTGTACACGTAAGGCTCAATGCGGGTGTACTCGACAACGACATCCAGATCAGAGACGCCCGCTACTTCGGCAAGAGACGCGCCGCCCTGCCAGCCAAATTCATTCCCCCACCAGCCGGTTCCCATTTTGGATACATCGATATCGTCGATCAGCCACATGCCATAGAACTTGTACTTCGGAATCGGAAACAGTTCCAGATCAAAATTGAGGAAGGCATTATCTCGATCTCGCAGCGAGTGTTCCGACGATTTGTAAAAGTTGATCGGATTCAGGTAGGCGACCTCCGGTGTAAACCGCTGATAGATAATCATTTCAGAAATGCCGACATTCAGGATGTCAAACGCCGAAAACTGAATCCTGTGAAGCGCAAGATATTTGTTGCTCCCCGATGGCTCGACTACGCGAATGCCCGGAGCCACAGTTGAATCTCCAAGCAATGACGCATGGAGGAAAACGAATCGAAATGATTTATATGCCGCGTCGATCTTCAAGAAATCAAACGCGGGGGCATTCTCCGAAAGCAGGAGGCGATCTGAATAGCCGGTGCCCACGAGTGTATATTCTCTCCCAAATTGGAAATTGAACCAGTCCAGATCGGCACGCAGATAGCCCTCAGTAAAATCAAAATAAGGAGAATTGAGATTGTTGAATTTTACATTCCCGCGCAACCTCGAGTCGGAAAGGGCAAACGACTTATCTCCAGAGAGCGTCCCGTTAGTCGCCTGTAAAAAATACGCGAGTTTGTTCTTTATCGTCCCACGCGCTCTAGCTCCATGTTGTTCAAATGAAGCATGCGTTGAACCATACGAATCGCCGCTAATCGCACGATATTCGAGCGTACCGATGAACTCGGTATAGAGCGAAACGGATGAGTCGGAATGCCAATAGAGATATTTCTCCCGATCCGAGAAGAAATCCTCGGGCGAGCTTCCGTTGAAAAGTCCAACAGCATTCTCCCGCGACGGGTCAATGTCGTGCATAAATTCCTGCTCAAACTTTTCAAGATATTGAATTTCTGCGCTCGTTAGTCGATCTTTTTGAGAATCTACTCGTTGAAGAAGCTCGCCAACGTGATGTCGGGAAATCGGAATCATCGTGTTGCTGTAGAGCGGGAGAATTCCTTTCACACCCATGCGATCCAGAAATTCATACACTTGATTATTGACGGGCACATTTTCAATCTGGCTGAGCACCGTTCCATAGCACAAAACTGTTAATGTCAGGAAAACCCTACTGCCATAAACAAATAGCGACCCACTCCTCAGAGTCCTCAATTCCTAGTGCCCCCTTCCGGTGAGCACAACGACAATCGTATTGAGAAGGATCTTGAAGTCCAACCGCAGCGTCATGTTCTCGATGTACCATAGGTCGTACTGAACTTTCTTCCGGACATCTTCAACGCTCTCATCATACTTATGCTTGACCTGTGCCCAACCTGTAACGCCGGGGCGAACCTTCAAGCGACGTTTATAGAGTGGGATTTCCTTCGAAAGTTGATCGACAAAAAACGGGCGCTCGGGCCGTGGCCCCACAAGACTCATATTGCCGTCAAGGACATTGATGAACTGAGGTACTTCATCGATCCGTGACATCCGAAGGATTTTGCCAACGCGGGTCACTCGCGGATCTTTCCTTTCAGCCCACACCGGACCTGAGTCCCGCTCTGCTTCTGCGTGCATCGAGCGGAACTTAATGATGCGAAAATGTTTCTCCTCCTTCCCAACACGTTCCTGCGTGTAAAAGACCGGACCCTGGGATTCGAGCTTAATGAGAAGACCGACAAGAAGCCAGAGGGGAAATCCTATGAAAAGAATCATGAACGAGACCACGATATCGATCGTCCGCTTCACTGCCCGTTCCCAAGGCTGCATCAACTGAGGCATGATCTCAATGAGGGGGAATCCGTAGATCTGGTTAGTGCGCGCCTGTCCGCTAATGATATCGTACAGATCGGGGATGATCTTCAAACTAATCTCATGAGAATTGCATGAAGCGATGACCGAGAGAAGTTTGTCATGCTCGGTCGAGTCGAGAGCGATAAGGACATCTTTCACATCGTACCGATCAATGATCGCAGGCAGCTCCCTGATGGAGTCGACGATTGGAACATCTTTGTATGACTCTCGTAGTGGTTCAGTTGCGACAGGGACAAAACACACGATCTTGTAGCCCAGAGCGGGATACAGTTTGATTGAATCATACAGCTCGCGGGCTTTTGCCGACCAGCCAACGATCAGCGTGTTGCGCAACCCGATTCCAGCCTGCAGCAATCGGCGTTGAAACGTATGCTGCAAGAATCGACCACCTCCAACGCAGACTACCATCAGCGTCCAATAGATGAGAATGAGAAGGCGCGATTCAAGAGGAGTTCCGACCCCTCGGTCATCAACGAAGATGGCGAAGAACAAAACCAGAACACCAAAGGTCGCTGACTTGGAGATCGCTGCAAACTCGTCAAACCGCGACTGCGCGTACCACGAACGATATAATCCGAAAAGGAAAAATACCAGCATCCAAAAAACGCAGACTGCAAGCATTGGTGCCCAGAAATCGGGCTCGAGCGAGTGTGAGAACCACCCACTCCGCACCCGGATCCAGAAGTACATAGACCAGGCGAGGTTGAGGGTGAAAATGTCAAGACAGATGAGAACTATTTTCTCTCTGTGATTTTGCATGGTTCACATGTCAAGTACAAGTAATAGAGGATACCGACAATGTGTGCAACAGCGCGACGTAGACTGGTCATCCATTCACGTACCCCACAACACAAAACAGCTTGCCGATCTTTTCGATCTTCATCTTCGAGAATCCAGCATCGCTCATCAGCCTCTCGATCCTTTTTCGTGAATAGAAATATACTGGGCACCTCCTCGTGGCTAACCGGATCTTTCTTACAGGTGCACGCCAGGTCCATAACCTTGGAAAGGAAATCACAACGCGATCGGTGGTTGCCTGCCGCATTCTGCTCAGCACAGGGAATGGGTTAGCAATATAATCAAACAAACCTATCCCGATGCTGACATCGAACAACTCCTTCAATTCATATCCCAACAGATCGGTGTGCAGAAACGTACATCGATCTTGGACACTATGTTGCTCGGCAAGCCGACGGGAAAGTTCGAGCATGTTCTCTGCAATATCGATGCCGGTAACATGTTGCGCACCCTTTCGCGCAAACTCAACCGCGTACTTCCCGCTGCCGCATCCGACATCAAGAAATTTTTTGTCGGGAAAAGGAGCGCTGTGATGTAAGGTAAATACGAATCGTTCATACATGTCTTTCCGAAAAACTTTGTCGAGAAAATTCGAGAAAGCAGACTTTTCGTGAGAATAGATTTTTCGAAAAGAGTCTGCTTCATCGTTCCAATAATCGCTTTGTGAGGCAATTTCAGTGCTCATAGTGCAAGTATGTCCCGAATGGTTGTGAATTGAAAGTCCTGGAGCAAGCGATCCAGTTTCCTTTCCGTCGAATTAAGACCATAGTAATGTCGGAACTTTCTTATCCATGGCAAATTCAAGCGGGGTTGGTCGGGATCTAATTCCCAGGGATGGATATAGAAGACTGCGCTTCGTCCCTCGGCATTACAACGCTTGATGCACTGTTTGCTGTACGCATATGGAAAGATACGAAAATATCCGCCACCTCCGCAGGGCACGCGCTTCCCAAATACCTCGATACAACTGATTGGAAATTCCATGAGTCCCGGGGTAATCTGGTATGGATCCAGCGGAGCATCAGGCATTCCGTAATCGGGATGAAATCCGACAGGAAAGACGGATGAATCATATTTGAACTGATACTTTTCGAGAATCTCCAACACCCATCTTGTGTTCTTGACGAGGGTGAATGATGGTGCCCTAAATCCCACAATTTGCTGTCGGACGCCAATACGCTTCAGCAGTGCAAGTGTCTTATTCAAGTCTTCTTCAAATTCCGATGGTGTCGTCTGAGTTAGTAGTATGTGATCATATCCATGGACCGCGATTTCGTGCTGGCGCCGATCAATGTCCCTGATGAGTTCAGGAATCCGTTCCGCGATCCATCCGAGTACGAAAAACGTTGCCTTCACCTTATACCTTTCCAGCAGGGTGAGGATCCGTGTGGTATTTTCATAGACTCTGAGTTCGCATTTGTCCCAGTCAGCCCGCCTGATTACCTGGCTGAGATTATATGCACAGAACCAGGCTTCCAGATCGACTGACATGGCATTGAGAATTGGTTGCATCAGAAGTCGGTTGTGGATTAATTCTTAATTATGCCTCAGTATGCCGGAGGATATCCCAGGCTGGCTTCTGTCGCTTCAAAAGAAACCTAATAAATCCCACCAGCAGTGCCGTATTCATTGCAAGAAAGTAGTATGGCAAACCGAGTACACCAATATGCAATTTCGATTTTTCAGATACAAAACCTCCTGTGGCAAGAGCTAGGAAGGATACTTCCCCGATGAAAACAAGCCAAAAAAATTCTGAATCTATTGCAAGAATAGCGCTGCTGGCAATCGCACTTAGAAGAAAAAACGGGACAAACCATCGTAGCATCTTATGTGACCAAAGAGCAAAAGAAGCGAATCCATACCGAGGGTGAAGAAGATGGGCGAATTCGGAGATGCAGTGGAAGTTCGCCGCGCTGATTCGTACTTTCCGCTTGAACTCAAGGGCGATGCTCTCGGAGGTTTTCTCATACGCAATTGCATCAGGATTGTATTTTACGTTGTAACCTTGTTCAATCACTTTCAAGGGAATCAGAAGGTCATCCATTACTACTTTTGTTGTCGGAAGAGGTTTAAACAATTCTTTCCGAATTGCGTAGACTGGTCCTGTCGCACCAAGTGTTGTGCGTACATCACTCTCCTGCTTTTTAAGAGTATTTTCATATGACCAATAGATTTTCTCGCCATGTGCTCCAACAGTTTTCGTCTGTGACTCCAGCAATAATTCACCCACCACACCCCCTACCGATGGATCACCAAAATGCCGGATAAGTTCTTTCACTGTCGTGGGTGTATAAAAAGTATTCGCATCGGAGAATACGATGATCTCTCCAGCTGCACTTAAAATCAAATCATTAAGTACTGCAGCTTTTCCTCTCCGTTGAGCAAACGTTTTAATTTTTAAGTTAGGATGTGCCTGCGCTCTGAGAAGAGCATTTGTCCGATCACTTGAGCCATCGGAGCCAATAACGAATTCAATCTTCTCGCGAGGATACTCGATTGATTCTAAGTTCCTGAGTTTCTCCTCGATAATCTTATCCTCATTGTACGCTGAGATTACAATGCTTACGGATAGTAGAGCGAGTTCACGAGGTTCGGAATTGCTACGTTTTTCGTCTCGTAACCACCAAAAGAAGAATAAGATCAGCGGGTACAAGAGATACGTGTAGCCAATTACACATACGCTCAACCAAAAAAGAAGAACATTAATGAAGTTAGAAAATGTCATTGAATAGTGCCTGGGAGAACAAATGACGATCCTATTCGAAGAATGCGGGCAGTACGCCTTTTTTCTATCAACCACTCACAAAGCTCCGCGGCGAAGTTGATAGAAACTAGTTGTTTTGATATGGGTAATAACCGGCCATCTGACAGACATCGTCGTGAAAACTTTGTTGGATCTCGCAAACGCATTAATCGGAAGCGATGGGTCGTACAAAGCGAGGAGTAGACCCAACCAGAGAATAATCTCAATTGTGAAGGCTCATAACCTGTCATTACCATACTATGTAGATATGCCAAGAGAGTGCGTATCCATCTTAATTCTTCCGAAGAACAACATCTAACCTACCTACGGCGATATCCGATCGGATATCATTTGACTTGAATCGCTTCGCAAGCTTCAAGTTGGGTAACAGATCGGCGTCGGCCTGCCTCTCAATTATCTTCTGGTATTCTACGACTTGAAATCCAGCATTTAAAAACATCTCAAGATAATCCGAACAACGCAAACGATTCTGGAAGTGAATCTTCGAATTGAACAACCACCACAATGCATCGGAATACTTAAGAAAATTATAATGCGTAATCGTCTGATCATAATGTGCAAAGTGATCGGTTAGATCGATGACACAACTCATCATGCCGCCCTTACGCAGGATTCTAAAGCACTCGACCAATATTCGAACAATATCCTCACGGGGTATGTGCTCAAGAGTAGAAGTGTTCAGGATTAGATCAAACGAATCTGGAGCAAAGTTCGTCGATCTCATGTCGATGGGTGCCGAATAATGAATACCGAGATCATTGAGAAAAGCCAGATTCGAAGGCAAAGCAACAATAATTTTCTGGATATCAGGTGAGATAGGAGCACCTATTTGGTTTTCTACCCACTCCTTTTGTTGCCGGATCTTATTTAGAGTATCACGAATTAGCTCTAACCGGACGTGCTTTGAAATATCCACCACAGTCTGATTCCTAATTCCCGCCGCCGCATTTACTAGAGGCCCTACAAGTTCCCATCCGGCTCCAAATTCTAGAAATTTCGCTTGACTACGTAAGTTGGATTTGCAGTGCTTCTTCCATACTTGTAAATGTTTCAGGGCAATCTTCGCCTTGTTCCGAAAAATGTCATCTGGAATCGGTAGCGATCGCGACAGATGTTTCTGGAGGAGGTAGTGGATACGCTCTCTTCCCGGCATCCCGCTGATCCCCTTCTGAACCAAAGCTTTCAGAACCCACTTCATCAGCAATCTACAAATGAGGATGGAGTTTCCTCGGATTCTGGAAGCAGGCGTGAATATATCGATTTCAATCTTTTTTCCATAATATTCCAGTTGTACTTCTCGCAAAATGCACTATAGCCGTTCCGTCCCAACTGCTCACGGAGCAGAGGATGATCATGGAGCCGAACAATTTCCTCTCGTAGGAGAGCCGGACTTCCGTAGGCGATGAGACTGCCACATTGTTCCTCACTAACGATACGAGCCATAGTTGTTTCGATATTAGTTATAACCGGCCGGCTGACAGACATCGCCTCGAAAATTTTGTTGGAACTTGCAATCGCATTTATCGGGAGCGACGGGTCATACAGCGCGAGGATAATATCACTTTCTGCCATAAGTTTTAGTGATTCTTCGTATGGCAGTTTTCCCACGTATCGCAGGTCGTCTCTTGAGGTGAGGTAGTCGTAATCAATCTGGCGCGGGATCCACCCGGCAAAGACCGTCTCGATTCCATCAAGACCTCGCACAGCCTCGGCAATGATGTGAAGTCCGCGATGTTCGTGGATTACCCCGGCATAACAAACGCGGAAGCATGATGTATCGCGAGATCCAAGATCAATCTTCAGAGTGGGAGGCACATTCATGATAACCTGGATCGCATCCTGTGAACGGTCGGAGAGAAGCGATTTACGATACTCGTCCGTCACAATGACAACATCGGCGAAGCGCATCGTGAAATGATCGAAGGCCTTGATGATATTCCGAACGAATGATGGTAAATTGGTAATCTTGTCTGCAAAATTATCAAAGATGTCATAAACAACCTTCAATCGAAGAACCGGCTTCATGAAAATTGCAGGTACCATCGCATCCAGATCACATGCGTGAACCATATCCGGCCATTCCTTAACCATTTCCCAGATCGCTTGCAACCAGAAGACCGGCAAAACGAACAGAAGAGTCTTGCTGCCGTAGGGCGCGGGGATCCGACTGCGTCGGTATCGGACGCCATTAATAATCTCTTCGTGGGGAAACTCCGATCGGCGATCCCATCCGAAGACGCGGACATCGTAGCCGAGAGCCTTGAGGCTCGATGATTCCTTCCGTATCCTCGGGTCATATACTCCCGCATCCGTTCTCAGAAAAAGTATTTTATTTTTCGAACCCACGGGAGGTTAGATTACACTCTTGAGAAGGTGTAGGACTGCAAACCAATAATACCTCACCTTATCCCAAGCGCGCGCGGAATGATTGTGTGCGACATTGTGGATGACACCAGAAGGCAACCATAGCAAGAGACGAGACACCACGCCAATGAACATCAGCAACCTTGCTGCGACAGCAGAGGCCGACCCAAAATGCTTTTGAAAGTACTTGAACTCGCTATCAAACAGATAATACTTAGGGGAGTTTCGGTGAATGGAGCTGCTTCCGCCATCGTGATGATAGGTTGCAATCGAAGGTAGATAGACAACGCGCCATCCAGATCGCTTTGCTCGAAGACACCAGTCCTGCTCTTCTGAATACAGAAAGAAGCGCTCATCAAGCGCACCAATTTCATCAATTAGCTTCCGCCGGGTCAAGAAATACGCACCCTTCACGACATCCACATCTTGTTCCTTATCGGTATCAGTGATCCACGGATTGCGGAAAAGACCTGAGTGTGGAAGGATCTTGTACAAGAAGAAAGTTTCCAGAAAGAGAGTCCATAATGTAGGAAAGTCACGAGCAGACTGTTGGATCGTTCCATCAGGGTTAAGGACTTTACTTCCCAGTATTCCAACGTCGGGTTGAGTGTGCATGTAGCTGATCGATGACGATAAATTACCCGCTGTGATGACAGTATCGGAATTGAGCAGGAGTATGAATTCGGCCGTCGCCGCCTCTAAACCGACGTTATTCGCTTTTGCAAAACCTGAGTTTTCACTATTGCAGATCAGCCTCGCAGTTGGAAAATCTCGCGTAATCATCTCTCTACTGCCATCCGAGGAGTCGTTATCAACAATGATAACCTCGTAATAAATTTCTTCGCCATTCTTGAATAGAGATTCCAAACAATTCCGCAGGAGACCGCGCGTATTGTAATTTACGATAATGACTGAGAGATCAGGTTGCATTGCGAATTACCATACCACCGTAGATTCAACAGATCGCGTTCCCCAACTAGCCTTAGGTATCGAAGTAGAAAGATCATCCGGCTCATTCGTCATAATCAAGCGCGTGCGATTCTGTTAAACACACTCGATCTTAACTGCATTAAAAATCCCCTATCTCTTTTATCAAGCGTCAGTTTCCAGACTCCAACTCCATAGAACACGACCATTACTGTGAAGATTTCCAGTCGGGCGAGAACACCAAAGGAAGCCAATTGCCCGCATCCTGTCCCCACAATCACTGCGAGAGCCAACGCGAACCCCTTCCAGAAGAAGGACAAATCGTTTGACGATGCCACAGCGCGCATTTCCCTATGCCCAAAGTATAACAAGAGTATTCCCTCAATCACAACCCTGACAAGCCACGCAATGGCCGCTCCAATTATTCCATACTGTAACGTCATCGCGAAAAAAAATATCAGATGTAACGGTACGATGACCAGGAGTAACTTCGAGGGAAGATCTGGCCGACCCAACGCTTGCAGCGCTGAACTGGGAAGTTGAGCGAGGGAATTCACAAAGATGCCTACGGAGAATAAGGTCAAAGCAAGCGAGCTCTTCTCTGCGAATTCCTTGCCGAGCCAAATCAGCAAGATATCGCGACTGAAGAGGGCAAGAAAGATCGCGATTGGCAGCATCACGAGGTATGTATATTTGAGTGTCCGTCGATATAGATTTTTTACCTCCACTTTCCGGCTGTCCTCCGACCAGCCGCCGCTCATGAGCGGGAAGAGAGCGCTCACCAGACTTATCGGGATAATCAGAACCCTAATGACGGCATCATTCGGGACAGCATAAAAAGTTACCCATGAAAGCGAGAGCAGCGCACCAATGAAGAGCCGTTCAGTAAGAGCAACAACTGGACCGGCGATCTGTGAAATTGAAACCCAACCACCGAAACTCATGAGCTTTGTGATGATTCGTTCTCCAGTGGGAATGGTCGGGCTTAGGATCTCAGGCAGCAAGCGTGTTGCTACAAAGGCATAGGCGAACACAACCGCATATCGAGCCATGGAGGTAAGGATTACCACCGAAATCACATTCCCGCCAAAATATAAGACAAGAGCTGAACCTCCCCACTGGATAATACCTGTGATTCCCAGAATGATGTTCACCAGATCAAAGCGGTTGAATGCCAGCGCAACACTTCTGAGGGGCATCTGTAACAGTATTGCGGGCAGACTGGCAATAATCAGCCACAACGCCGTTGTGCTCTGCTGCCGTATCTCCGGGCTGATGTGAATCATTGATTCGACTCCGAGCAATAACACGACCACGGCGATTACGCAGGCAAATAGCGCAAGCATCACGCTTAATCGGATCGCACCGCGTACGAGGGAAGCTGCATGAGGACGATCATTCCTGGCGATGCTCTCAGAAAGGAACTTGAGAGTTGCCTGGCCAATACCCAAATCGAAGAACGCAAAATAACCGACAAATAACCATAGTAGCGACAACAGACCAAACGCTTCATTTCCCAATTGCCTTACGATGAAAGGCGTACAAAACAAGGCTAAAACGAAAATAAAACCCTGAGCGGAAAAATTCAAGAAGCTATTGCTCGAGTATGAGCGTCGCGAACCAATCACTTTTTATTTACCACAAATATATACTGATAAACTGAGAATGGCCGCATAAGTCCGAGAGAGAAAAGATTGAGCAATTTGAATTTCCAGCTTCGGCTCCTGTTTGTCCATTCTGTGAGGATCTTGTAGCCAGTTTCATCGAACATTTTTCGCATCGTGCGCAAAGAAAAAAAACGCAGATGAGTCTTATCCAGAATCCCTGATTCCTCATATTCAAAGCGGTCGAAGAGTATCATAAGAATAGGGTCAATATGACGAAGATTCGGGATGCTCGCAATAAGAACGCCCTCATCATTCAGACAACGACGAAGTTTTCTCAGAACGAGCCAAGGATCCTTGGTGTGTTCAAGAACGTCCGCGCAAACGATGCAATCAAAATGACCATCCGGAAAATGCAAGGCTAATTCTTCAATGTTTCCCTCTATGACACGATCCAGTTTTGTCCTAGCGACCTCTGCAGCGGGTTTGTACAACTCTACCCCAACAACTTCTTGAATAGCGAGTGAGGTTTTCGCCACATAAGCGAGATCACCGTTTCCGCATCCAACGTCTAAAAGTTTCTTGATCCCTCTAGGCACTAAACTAATAATTTCCGGTCGAGTTCCCGAGAAGTATGCGACATTTTTCTCCTTATAGAGCTTTTGATCATTCATGATTTACTTTTCTTCATCATTCATCTGCACAATGGTGCCGTTTGCATCTCCCCCATCAGCGTCTTCAGATTCGGTTATCTAGATAAACTCCGACAGCAAATCTTCTTTTTCTTGATTAATATTCTGGCGTGTTATATTCCAGCTTTCGCTTCACTGATTCCTTGTCAGCGCATGCAATGAACCTTTGCCTTCCTCACCATCATTGGATCGCCTGACGCTACCAATCATCGCCCAACACAAAATAATAATAAGGATAGAATCTCTCGTAATGAATTGTGGTGACGTGATCGAGACTGCCAGCATCGCAACAAGGACGCTGAGTAGTCCCGAAAGCAGATACCCACTAAACTCATTCTTTTGTGCTTTCGTCATCCTATATCCATCCCGGATCATCGTGACGTAGGCGAACAAAAATGCCATCAGGCCGAATAAACCCAACTTCAGCCAGAGAAACAAATATCCATTGTGGACATACCATGTTTCAACAGTAACGCGGTCAGCAGGATTGTAAAATCGGAACAGGAAACCCAATCCATAACCGACCAACGGATTGTGGGTGATGAGATCGAACACTGCCCTTGTTTCAGCGAGTCTGGTATATAACGAAATATCAGATGCAACGCTGAGGCTATTTGAACCAAGCCTCCCGACGATAGTTTTGAAAATAGTCGAGCTCTGAGAGCTAAAGAACAGTGTCATGATGCCGACTGCGAGGATACCAAGAATCGCCGTCGTCACTACCATCCGTATTCGATCCTTCCCATTCATCATGAGCAGCAGTACAACCATGCCGAGTATGGCTCCGATCCAGTACCCGCGCGAGAATGTGAGAACAAGCGCGATCATAAAGAATGCAATAAGCATAAGGAGGAAAAGTCTCGACTTCAGAGATTTCGCGTAAAGGAACATCGGCACTCCAACCAGGATGCTCGCCATAAACAGCGGCTCATTCGCAGTTTGGCGGCCGGAAAGAAGCTGCCACGCATAAATCGCCGAAGTGGCAGCATGCCGGTAATTGGTCAGATTCTGCCATCCGATTGAGAGCGCTAGAATAAGAAACCCAATCCCGACAAGTGGAAGGGTCCTCTTATCCGACAACGCTTCGCGCAAGGGAAAATATGCGAGGTAGGCTGAGAATGTGATCATCTCCCGGAACCATTTCAGAATGGTTGCATGATTGAGTAACCCCGGAATGATTGATAACAGAACCAATGAAAAAAACACGATAAGGCACGTATCTGCCCTGGAAAGAATGATCTTCCCTCGCCGCAAGAACTTTCTGACAAACCAGACACCTGTGCCTCCAAGGAAATACAAACCAAACAAAATCTCCCACACTGTGATGCCCTCGCTCTTAGGAAGAATCAGAATGTGAAAGAGAATAACCGTTACAACCCAAACCTTGGGAGACTGAATCGACCAGAAACCGAAGATGATAGCTACGAGAGCGGCCGGAAGTAGCGGAGCCACCCCGAACCAGGCACATAGCGAAACCATCATGAGCTCTAACACAACCAGCCCCAGAAGAGCCCATAGGATAACCCTCCTCCCAGAAAAATCTATGGGATTGGAGGGTATAGAAACGGTTTGCGTCATCGCTCTGTAATTTCAGAACGCCAATGAAACAGCCTCGAGATCATTTGGAATCGTGAGGGATCAATGTGCCTGAATTGATGAACCCTCTCGACCAAAAACGCAGCAACCAATGACAACAGGAGTGCTGAGAGGCCGGATGATATTACAATGATCGACCGTTTCGGTTTAAATTTCCTTTCCGGCGGCACAGCCTTGTCCAATACGAGGATCACCGGAGTATCTTTTTGCTCATCGATTTTCGCTTGCTCATAGAGCGGAATTAAATACTCCACGACTTTTTGCTGAATCGCTGCATCTCGATAGAGTCGGAACGACTCAAGTCCCACTTGCGGGAATGTGCCCAGTTTCTTGTTAAGCTCGCTGAGCTCAACTTCTAATTGTCGAATCATTGCGTTTTCGCCCGTGACAGTCCTTCTCAGAATTGCAAGCTCCACTTCCTTCTTCGCTTTCATTCCATACATCTCCGCGATCGCAGAAATGCTTGAAGAGTTTTGCTCCGGAGCGACCATGACACCGCTCTTCTCTTGATAGGCTTTCAACGCATCTTCAGTTCTGCGAAGTTCGTCTTTACTCTCCCCGATCCGCTTCTCAATGAATTCGCGATTGTTTCTCGCTTCCCGTGTCCCCAATTGGTTGCTGATGGTGTTCAGCTGTTCGACGAAGTAATTGGCAATCTCTGCTACCCGCTGTGGGCTTTTGTCAAGAACCTCCACTGTAATGTTATCGTCATCTTGGACCTCAAACGAAACGTTATCTTGGAGTTCTTCGAGAGCCTTCTCCATCGAACTATCACTCACATCGTACTCGTTCATCAAATCAAACTTACGAACTACGGCCTCCATAGCAGAACGGCTCTTCAGAATCGCCAGGAAATTATACGTTCCAGTTTTCTGGCCAAGCCCCCCAATCCTTTGGTTCGGGGCAAGCCCTTTCAGCACGGAACCCGCAACCCCCAACGAGCTGAAGAGCCCTTGATCTTTCGGAGGCAGGATGGATGCCGTCGCCTTGTACCACTTCGGAAGAAGGAGACTAATAATGACAGCGCCAAGAGTTACAACAACAAAGTTAATCGCAATAAACTTCCGCCACTTCACCAAGATGGAAACGTAATCAAGGAAGTTTACTTTGTGGTCTCCTTCATTCGCGTGATCATCACGAATGGTGTCTTGTTTTTCATCCATATCAGAGATAATCCATACTCATCTATTTTGTTACTTGGCTAATTACCACTGCCACTCCGATGATCACACTCAGCACCGTTGCCGCCTGGCTTGCGATCGTCATGTAATAGGAAAATGGGCGATCGGGATCTGTCGGAACCCAGATGTAATCTCCTTCTTCTAACTTCGTATCGTCTGGAGAGAGCCACTGCTTCGTTTTCGCCTTGATGATCGTCAGGTGTCCGGTGTTCGCACGACCGGTGAAGCCACCTGCTCTCGAAACGTAGTATTTGGGTTCTTTCCCCTGCGCGTACGGAATATGTCCCGGCTCAGCGACCTGACCAAAAACATAGATTGTCTGTTGTCGCCGAGGAATGATGATTTCATCCTCTGCCTGGAGGATAATATCCTGCGTTGAATCGTTCTGAAGAAACAATCGCGCCAGATCAACCGTCACGGCTTGCCTTCTCAACCGCAAATCGGTCTCGAGGGCAAAGCCGGCACTATCCTGCGTCGCGACACCGCCTCTCATGCTTAACGCTTGATCACCCTCAGCGTTCCTCATTTCCTCCTCGGACCTGTGGGATACCTGAGCCGATGTGAGAGCGGCAAAATCGGTAAACCCACCGGCTTGTCGAACAACTTCGGAGAGATGCGTCCGGTTCTTCGTGATCGGGTAGGTTCCAGGATAGACCACCTCCCCTTTGAGATCGACATTGTAATCTTCTCGGAGGTCATTCTTCCCACGGACGATGATACGATCTCCGGGTTCGAGCGCTATATTCGCTTCTCTCCCTTCCATGATTGCCGGAATGTTGATCGTACGGGTTGACAGTATTGACCCGTCTTCATTGAGTCGTGAGAACAGTGTCTGATCTGCCAACGCAAGGCGCGTGGTACCATGGACAATGCGGATTGCATCAAGGACACTATCGCCGTCGACGAATTCGAAACGACCCGGGACGTTGACCTGGCCGTACACCGCAAACACATTTTTCATCCTACTCTTCTTGGGAACGACGATGATATCACCTTCACGGAGATAGGGGTTCCATCGATCCTCGTGTGTGGCAAAATATTTCGGGATGTCCACCCGATCTTGCGATCCATCCTTGTGCTTCAGAACGATATTGCGCGTTGACATTTCTTTCGAGTAGGGATCAAGGTCTTCAGGAAATTGAGTCCGGCTGAGTTTATTTGCTTCTTCAATCGCTCTATGTGCGCGATCGACCGCGCTGAGCGTGTACAAGCCTGCATTCAGAACATGCCCCGTAACACTCACGATGATCGGACGCGGCTTGACCAACGTTGCGGTGATTTCAACCGAGAGATATTTCTTCCGCGCTTCCCTCAGGATTTTTGCCTTTGCTTCCGCAAGCGTAAGATCGGCAACCATGACCTCGCCAACGGTGGGAATGATCAACGTTCCTTCAGGGGTCACCGTGAGCGAAAGATTCAGTGGAGGACTCATCCAGATGTTGACGGCGATAACATCGGAGGGTCCGACAAAATATTTTTCTGGATCAACAGTCGATTCGAGAGCGACGCCGGAGGACTGCGCCGTCGCTGCCGCCGAGCGTTCCAACAGTGTGTTTCCCAATTCTTCCACCGGTTTTGGGCGCTGACGTTCTTGCGATGACAACCGAAGCCAGGACGGACTAATGACCAGCAAGAGGATGATGGAAATTCTAAAGCCGGCAGAAGGGTGGGCTAAGATTCCACAAAGCTTCATTCTCCTAGCGCTCCTCATACATCTTGTGATAGTAATTCTGATACTCGCCGCTGATGATTCTCCGCCACCATGATTCATGCTCGAGATACCAGGTGACGGTTTCCCCCAGTCCTTGCTCCAAGGTAACACCCGGCTTCCAGCCAAGCTCACTGGAAATCTTCGCGGCATCAATTGCATAACGACGGTCGTGTCCTAAACGATCTTTCACGAACGTAATCAAACGTTCCGGCTTGCCGAGCGTTTTGAGCAGAAGCCGAACGATATCGATATTTTTCCACTCATTGTTCCCGCCGATATTATACACCTCTCCGATTCTTCCCTTCTGGAGAACCAGATCGATCGCGACACAGTGGTCCTTCACGTACAACCAATCGCGCACGTTCAACCCGTCGCCATACACCGGCAACGGCTTGCCTTCTAACGCATTCGCGATCATAAGCGGAATAAGTTTCTCCGGAAACTGGTAGGGGCCGTAATTGTTCGAGCAACGCGTGATGATGACAGGCAAATCGAACGTGTGATGATACGCGAGCACCAGCAAATCGGCAGAAGCTTTCGAAGCTGCATAGGGACTATTCGGATGCAGAGGGGTCGTTTCTGTAAAGAAGCCCTTTGGTCCCAAGGATCCGTAGACTTCATCCGTGGAAATCTGGATGAACCGTTTGATGTGAGACTCTTTCGCAACATCGAGGAGAACGCTCGTTCCGGAAACATTTGTTTCAATAAACACTGCCGGACCAATGATACTGCGATCGACGTGCGACTCGGCTGCAAAATTAATGATAGCGTCGACGTGAAATTCCTTGATCGCCCTTTCCACATCGGCACGGCTGCAGATGTCTCCCTTCACGAAATGATACCGCGGATTGTCGCTCAGGTCCTCAAGGTTCTCCAAATTACCTGCGTACGTCAGCTTGTCAAAATTCACAATGTGATAGTCCGGATGTGCCTCCAGCATATGGCGAACAAAATTACAGCCAATAAACCCGCAGCCACCTGTTACGAATAATGTCATTTGATCTGTACTAAATACGGGATTAAATCTACGAAAATGGGGTTCTAAAGTCAATCAGTTGACCGGTCATCACCCATTGAACTCTTGGACGTGTAAGGATAATCTTAGTGAAACGCTGAATAACAGAGCAACGCTCAATCGTAGCAAGTTGGCAGGAGAAGCTGTCCTCTAGAGTGTTTAGGAATTAAACATAACTGGAATGAATCTACGAAACTTTTCTCTCAAAATCAATGGTCAGATAACCTCAATGGAAGAGACAGAGAGCCATCCCACTTTCCCATCTGCGAGGCGGATCTTGCGCCATTCTCCCACTTCGTCGAGGAACTCTACTTTTACACCTTCGTGAAGGACAAATAAGTCTGTGCTTTGCACATCAGGCGCACTCTTCACAGAAACTGATGGAGCAAAGACGATCGCGGTCTGTTCATCCCGCTCACGGTGGAGTCGCTGGAATGTTCCGACGAACGCAAGAACGCAGATGCAAAGGGCGATCAGTGTGCTTACGAACATTATCCTTTGGAGAAACCCTGCTCGGTTAACCAGAACAACGGCACCGGCAATCGTTGCGCACCAGAGGCTGAGGATTGCGATCATCGCCCATCCGCTTGATGAAAACAGATTGATGATTGATCTCCACCATTCGATGAAGAAGAGTTGTGGTAGCGGCTCAATCTTATCGATGACACGAAGATTTGCCAGACGCAAGTTGTAGAGGACATCCTCGTCGTGCGGCGCGAGGCGTCTTGCGCGTTCATACTGGAGAATGGCTGCAGGAATATTCTTCAACTTGAAATATGTGTTACCAAGATTATAATAGAGAGCGTAACTTTCATAACCGTTCTTTACAATTTGCTCATACATCGCAGCAGCCTTCTGGTAATCGCCGTTCCGATAAAGCTGGTTCGCATGGTCGAATTGCACTGCTGCCTCTTGTGCAAGAGCCCCCTGAATGCCGCTCAGGAAGATGAAGAGCGCAATCCACTTCATCGGAGCTGTGCCTCTATTATAGAGATGAGTTCAACCGCTCCCTGGTAGGTACCGTCCATCCGCAGCGAATCAGACGACGGCGCGAATCGGGCAAATTCACATTGTTCGATTGTTGAAGCCAGCTTCGAAACCGTTTCATCTGAAACACCGCGTGCCGCCAAAGAGGACCTGACGACATCAATCGAAAGTGCCGCCGGTGGAATACCGAGCTTGTCTCCAATGTATCCCCATAGTGCACGAGAAATCTCGGCATAGAAGTCTTCTTTCTTTTTCGAGTCAAGAAATCTCTTCGCTTCCGTCAGTCTTCGCTGCGCCATCTTTCGGGCTTTCCGGTTGCGTACTCCAGCGACATCGCCCATCATGTTCTCCCGCTTACGAACAAAGACGACAAATCCGACGAACGCCGGAATCGGACTCAATGAGAGTATGAAGAACATAAGCGATCCGGCAAACGATTCTCCCCTTCGTTGCAATGAAGTGTTCCCGCTCTTCATGAAACGAATATCCTCGCCGAGTAGCTTGACATCTTCTTTGCTGATACCGGCAGTCGATCCCGATACAAGATCGGACCCTTTCTCAACACTCAACGCAAGCTCGGGACTGTTGACGGTAACGTAGCTCTTTTTGTCGACATCAAAATAGGAAAATGGAAACGAGGGGATATCCTGGTCGCCTGCATGGCGTGGGATGAGCAAGTACTCGAACGTTCTACTACCGGCAATCTGATCTCCCTGCTTGGTGATGTTGTCGGAAATCTTCGGCTCATATCGTTCAAGATCAGGCGGGACGTTGATCGCTGGGGCTTCGAGCAACTTCAGATTCCCGTGACCCGAGATTTTCACTCTGAGAGTGATTGCTTCGTTGGTTTTCGTTTGGTGTTTGTCAAGCCAGGTTTCGATCGAGAATTTTCCGACAGCTCCATTGAACCCGTTGGGTGCTGCGCCCGGTAGCGGTACAACTGTGATCTTCAGCGGTTCACTCCGCACCCGATGATTCACGCTCGACGGGTTACCGAAGAAAGGATCGTTGAAGAATTGATCGAAGATATCGTTCGAACGTCGTTTTGTTTGTACCTGGACTACACATTCGACCTCCATGGGATCAATCTCCAGTGTGCCCGAGTGCTGCGGGAAGAGAGCAACTCTTTTCAGGATGCCGACACGATACTGTTTTCCATTAACAACTTCGGTCGTCAGTTGAATCTGTTTCGGCACATCGAGGTCTTCACTCCAGAAGCCCGTGAGGGCAGGAACCTTACTGACGCCGTAATTCACAACGTTGACACGCGTATAAATTTTGTACGTTGCAGTAACTTGTTCCCCTTGATACACCCGAGATTTGTCAACACTCACCTTCAAAAACAGGTTATCACCGATCTGCCGACCGATATCGGAATCCTCGGATTGTCGTGGCTGTTGCTTTGCCTGAGGAGCTCCTTTAGTGACCTCGATGCTGATGGGCTGTGTCCGGAGCTGTTTCCCGCCCTGGTTGATCGTCGCCGATCCAATCGTGAATTTTCCCTCCGCTCGCGACTGAAGGACGTAGCTGTACGAGACCGATGACGACACGGAGCCATTAATGATCTGCATGCTTGTCGATTGATTCGGTCCCGAGAGCGTGAGAAAATCGTTGAGCGATGGTGGTTGGAAATTGCTCCCCCCGCCTGACCCACTCAGCGAAAAGGTGATCTCGAACTGTTCTCCCACCGTAACTCTATTCTTGTCCACCGATGCCGTGAACGAAGAACTCTGTGCACGTCCATCCTTGGTGAAGGTGAACAGAATAAGTATCACTCCGATGGAAACGTTTAGTGTATTCATACCTGAGCTGATTCAAATATAAGCAAGAAACATCATCCTACCAATCTTTTTCTACTTGAACCCTCGCAGGAGCTTTTTTCTTTAATTTCTTTTGGACGTCGCGCTCCTCATTCCGCAATGCCTGAAGAATTCTCTCAGCATCTTCTTTTGAGATCTGCATCTTCTTTGGCTGTTTCCCCTGTTGCTGCTTGTCTTGATCACGCTGCTGTTGTTGTCTATCTTGCTGTTGCTGATCTTTCTGTTGATGTTGTTTCTGTTGGTCTTGTTTTTGTTGATCTTGTTTTGATTGGTCCTGCTTCCGTTGATCTTTCTTATCGTCCTTCTTTTGATTTTGCTGTTGCTGCTGCTGTTGTAACAGGGCTTTAGCGTATTCGAGATTGTACTTCGTGTCTGCATCCTTTGGGTTGAGCTTCAACGCTTCTTTATAGGCGCCAATGCCGTCAGCGATCTTTTGCCCTTTGACCAGTGCATTACCGAGGTTATGAAGCGCCTGCGCTTTGGTTTTTGCCTCGCTCTGGCGTGTCGTCGCGATGCGGTATTGTTCCGCTGCTTCGTCGAATCTTCCCTGCTTGTATAAGGCATCACCGAGATTGAATGTTCCCGATTCCATCTCCTTGTTTTTATCGAGCGCCTTGCGATAATCGACTTCCGCATCGGCAAACTTCCCTTGCTTGTAGGCATTGTTGCCTTCGCGTATCAGCGAGCGCTCTGATTGAGCGATCACTACCGAACAGGAGACGACGAAGCACAGTGATGTGAGGAATGTTTTCATGACCGCCCCTTGAACAATGTCCGCCGACTAAACCATTGGCTTTTTCGCTCCGAGACAAAGAATTCAACGATTAACAAGAGAAGCGCAGCGCCGAGAAAGAACTGAAATCGATCTTCATACTCTGTGAACACCTTCGCGCCGAATTCTTTTTTCTCCATCGACTGAACTTCTTTCAGAATGATGTCTAGTTCATTCTGTTGATTGGTTGCCCGGATGAAAGTACCGCCACCGGCGTCAGCAATTTGACGCAGCGCTTGCTCGTCGAGCTTGGTGATGACTGTCGTGCCGTCCTGATCTTTCTTGAATCCGACCTGCACATTGTTCTGGTACACCGGAATCGGGGCACCATCTACAGAACCCATGCCAATCGCGTGAACAATAACGCCTTCAGCAGCGGCTTCTTTCGCCGCGGCAACGGCGTCATCCTCATGGTTCTCGCCATCCGTGATGAGAATGATCACTTTGTGTTTCTTTTCACCTGAGGCAAATGATTTCATCGCGAGTTTGATCGCAGAACCAATAGCTGTGCCCGGCACCGGTACAACATCCACATCGATTGTGCTGAGGATGAGACGAGCCGCTGAATAATCAGTTGTGAGCGGGAGCTGGAGATAACTGTCCCCTCCGAACACGATCAATCCGACTCGATCGTTCTGGAGTTTATCCAGCATGTGAGAAATTTCTTGCTTCGCACTCTCGAGACGGTTCGGTTTGATGTCTTCCGCTTTCATGCTGTTCGAGACATCAAGAGCAATCATGATATCCACCCCCTCGCGCTTCACTTCTTCCATCTTTGTCCCAATCTGAGGATTCGCTACACCAAGCACAAGAAGACCGAACGATCCAAAAAGCAGGAGGACCTTGATGGCGCGCTTATACGGACCTACCTCAGGCATGAGTTGTGCAAGAAGTGCAGGATTCCCAAATCGTTCGAGCCCGCGCCGCCTCATCAGAACTGCCCACCAGAACAGAGCCACCAACAAGGGCAGGAGCCCAAGCGCGTAGAGGTATTCGCTATGTGCAAACCGAATCATTGATCGCCTCCGGTCAATGGTTGAGCACCATGGTCGTCGATCGGAATACTTACGGCGTTTTTCTGAAGATAGTTTGAGATAGTAGCAGCTCCAATAATAAAAACATTCCGGCGAATATCCCGGCACTGTAAAATTCTTCCTTGTGGCGACGGAATTGTGTCACTTCGATTTTGGTTTTCTCCAACCTATCGATCTCATCATAGATCGCTTTCAGCTTTCGGTTATCCGTTGCCCGAAAGTATTTCCCGCCCGTCTGGTCTGCAATCTTCTGAAGCAATTCCTCGTCGATCTCAACAGGCATGTTTTGGTACTGCACACCAAAAGGCGTCTGCACCGGATATGGCGCCGTGCCTTGCGTCCCCACACCGATCGTGTAGACACGGATACCGAACGATTGTGCAATACCAGAGGCAGTCAGGGGATCAATAAAGCCACGATTGTTAACGCCATCCGTCAACAAGATAATCACGCGGCTTTTTGCCTTGCTCTCTTTGAGTCGACTGACGGCAGTGGCAAGTCCCATACCGATTGCAGTTCCATCCTCGATCATACCGCTTTGCACCTGTTTAAGCAAGTTTGCCACCACGGCATGATCCAGCGTCAGAGGGCACTGGGTGAAACTCTCACCGGCGAAAATCACCAGACCAATGCGGTCATCCGGTCTCCCCTCGATGAAATCTGTGGCAACCTTCTTCGCCGCTTCTATGCGATTCGGTCGGAAATCTTCCGCCAGCATGCTGCCGGAGATATCGGTGGCGAGAACGATATCGATCCCTTCTGTGTTCACATTTTCCCCGCGGGAAGTTGACTGCGGACGGGCAAGCGCCACAGTCATAAAAACGAGAGCGATCACCCGCGATGCAAACAACGCATGACGGAGCCTTTGACGCCAACTCCGTGGGGCGATATGGAACACATGCACTGTGGAGACCTTCAGCTCGACGAGCTGTGATTTCTGTTTCTTCCAGTACCAAAACACGAGCAAGGGTATCAGGAGCAACAGGAGGAAATATTCAGGATTCGCGAATGTCACGCCCATCATGACTTCACTTCACTCACTGGTTCCAGCACTGTGGAATCAGATGTTTTCTGCCACGTCGATTCGACGAATCCGAATGCAAGCGTCATGCTCGACTCGTGTTCTTCGGGTAGCGGTTGGAATTTGGCAAACTTCACGAGATCAGCGCGGATTAGAATCTCTCGGAGCTTCTCGATAATATCACGGGAAAGCATTGAGACAGGAGACGAGGCAAGAATCTCATCCGACGTCATCTCCATTGCCATGGCATCAAACCGTCCTTCAATGTATAAACGAATAACGTCGGTTAACTGTGAGTAGTACTCTTTGACTTTGCCGCGCTGCCATAATTGTTCAGCTCGAAGCGATCGAAGCGCATCGAGTGCAATTTCATGTGCGGGTCGGGGTGGCTCTTCAGGCAGGAGGCTTTCGCCCATTGCTTTCTTCCTACGAATATAATAGTAAAGCCACACCAAACCGGCAACTGCAAGGATGCCAATGAGATAGGGCAGCACTTCCGCAAACGAAATCGGAACAGAAAGTGGCGGTTTAACGTCTTTGATTTCCTTCGTCGTATCAACAGCCACACCGCGAACCATAATCGGGATCGGAGATGATTCTACCGTGTGCTTCGTGGTATCGCCGGTAAGGGTATACTTCACCGAAATAGGTGGAATCACATGCATGCCGGAATCAAACGCCGTAAGAGTGAACGTAGCAGACTCCACCACCAGGCGATCTGATTTCTTGACGGTTGGTGCTTCGCGCTGGATAATCTCGAATCCTTCTATCGAATCTGGAAGCGACGGAAGGGTGACAGTGGCATTCGACAAGTGCTCTACCTCGACATGCAGTTTGATCCAATCTCCGATAAGGATGTGATTGGAATCGACTTTCGCTGTGACTCGGACTTCTTGAGATGAAGCCACGAATGCAAGGAAAACACAGCAGATCAGTACACCGATTACCCCACGAAGAAAACTGGATTTCATCCTGTTGTTACTCACCACCGTTTTTCTCGCGCGCGGAAAAAGGACACCAGAGGGTTGATATATGATTGATCAATTCGGATATCAATTGCGTCTACACCACTCCGACGAAACAGTCGGGTCCGGCGATCACTCCGGTCGTTCCACCATTGCCTATAACGATCACGGAGGAGGGGATCGGCAGTATCGACCCACATTGCCTCCCCAGACTCTGCATCAACAACTCGGAGCAACCCGAGAGGAACCAACTGAGATTCACGAAGATCAAACAGCCGAACGCCGATCACATCATGTTTTCTGGCTGCAATCTTCAACGCGTCATCATACCCATCATCGATGAAATCTGAAATCAGAAATGCTGTACTCCGTTTCTTGATCGCGCTCGTCAAGTACCGTAACCCTTCTGCGATGTTCGTTTTCTTATGCGTGGGCTGAAAGTCCAACAGCTCTCTCACGATGCGAAGGATGTGAGTTCTGCCTTTCTTCGGCGGTATGAATTTCTCGATGATATCACTGAAAAAAATCACACCGACTTTATCATTATTCTGGATGGCAGAGAACGCCAACACGGCACAGAGCTCAGCCGCCACATCCTTCTTGAGCTGGTGGACTGTGCCAAATTCTCCGGAACCGCTCACGTCGACAAGCAACATCACTGTTAATTCACGCTCTTCTTCAAAGATCTTCACAAATGGATGATTGAAACGAGCAGATACATTCCAGTCGATCTGACGGATGTCGTCACCAAACTGATACTCCCGCACTTCGCTGAACGCCATACCGCGTCCCTTGAACACGCTGTGGTACTCGCCGGAAAAGATCTGATTAACGAGACCCTTGGTGCGGATCTCGATCTTCCGGACCTTTTTGAGGAGCTCTGAGGTTTCCATACAGAAAGGTTAGGGAACTTCGACCGCGTTGAGAATATCGTCGACGATATTTTCCGAACTGACGTTCTCTGCTTCTGCTTCATACGTAACGGCAACGCGATGACGGAGAACATCGTGACAGATTGCGCGAACGTCTTCGGGTATCACGTACCCTCGACGCTTGATGAACGCAAATGCTTTCGCGGCAAGCGCCAGGTTGATGCTCGCGCGGGGCGATGCGCCATAATTGATGAGCGAGGTAAGCTTGTCGAGCTTGAAATTCTTAGGCGTTCGAGTAGCGAAGACGATATCTAAAATATACCGTTCGATCTTCTCGTCCATATATACGCCTTGCACCACGGAACGCGCCTTCAAAATATCCGACGGACTGACGACAGATTTCAGTTCAGGAGATGTACCGTTGATGTTTTGGCGCATGATGAGTCGCTCTTCCTCTCGGCTGGGATAATCGATCTTGATCTTCAACATGAATCGATCGACTTGTGCTTCCGGAAGCGGATATGTTCCTTCCTGTTCGATGGGGTTCTGCGTCGCAAGCACGAGGAATGGTTCATCCAGCTTAAACGTTTGTTCACTGATCGTCACTTGTCGCTCCTGCATCGCTTCAAGAAGAGCACTTTGCACTTTAGCCGGTGCGCGGTTGATCTCATCGGCGAGGATGAAGTTCGCGAAGATAGGACCTTTCCGAGCAGTGAATTCACCATTCTTCTGATTATAGATCATCGTGCCGATGACATCGGCGGGCAGAAGATCCGGCGTGAATTGGATTCGTTGGAATTTCGCCTGAATCGCTGCCGCGAGAGTTTTGATTGAAAGGGTTTTCGCGAGACCCGGAACACCTTCCAACAGTACATGGCCATTGGAAAGTAGTCCCACCAGCAAGCGTTCGACCATGTACTTCTGTCCGATGATGACCTTGCTTACTTCCATCTGAAGCAAATCTACAAACGCGCTTTCGCGCTGGACTCGTTCGTTAATCGTTTTGATATCTGTCATGTTCGTTGCAACCAATTGTTATGATGATAATCCGATTGTGGTTTCTTGAGGCACGAGACTCGGTAAAACTTCTGGGCGAACAAAAGCGTCGCTTGGTATACGAGAGCCGGTAGATTCTGTTCAGTCAGGGAACCTGCATCCCCCCTAAGAACGAATCAATGCAGGTAATTATCTCGAAGGAAACCACATATCGTGTTTTAAATTTAGCAAAAATAAGCAAAAAATCAAGTTTTGGCTGTTTAATGATTCATCGGTTTTCTTTTGTGTAATCATGAACAACATTTAGACAATGAGAGTTCATTGTCAACGATATGGAATCTTGACTTTTAATTGGGGATTCGTGATAATATGCCGTTTGAAGACGCCTCAAATAGTCGAAGCGAGGAAGATGTTGTCTCCAACATGTTTCATTTGAGAATAATCATTGAATGGTGAGTTCGATACCGGGTGGGGGTAGAAGCGATCATCTAAAAATATTCTTTGCTGCCGGAGAAGTATCCGGCGATCGACAAGCTGCATACCTGGCTCATGCAATACTCTCACAGAACCCTAACGTCGAGTTGTTCGGATCTGGAGGAGAGAAGATGCGTGAAGCAGGGATCGACATTAGGATCCAGACGTCTCATCTTGGTTCTGTCGGCTTCCAGGAATCCATCCAGTATCTCAGACCGCTAAGAGCCATCCTCTCCCAGTTACGAGCAATGCTGCGCGCCGAATCCCCCGATCTCGCTGTGCTTGTTGATAATGAAGGGTTCAATGGACTACTTGCAAAATTTCTTTATAACGTAGGAATACCCTTTATTTATTATTTCCCTCCCAAAGTCTGGTTATGGGGTGAGTGGCGCGCAAAGGCCATTGCAAAGAGAGCAACCGCAGTAATTCCCGCCTTTCCGGCTGAGCAAGAAATTTATCGACGCGAAGGAGCGCGAGTGCATTGGTTCGGGCACCCTCTTCTCGACATCGTGAAAACTGAGGGGAATCCCGATACAGTACTTTCCCATGAAGGGCTTGATCCCAATCGTCCGCTTCTTGCGATCATGCCCGGCAGCAGGTTTCAAGAGCTTCAAGAACTGACTGCTGCAATGCTCGGCGCGGCACGTATCATCAAAGAACAAATTCCGAGAGTGCAAATTATTCTTCCTCTGGCAGCCCCGCATCTCTTGCCGGCGCTGGAAGTGGAAATCGCCCGTGCTGGGATGACCGACCGTGTTACCATCATCAATAAACACGTGTATACGTGCCTGAGCCGCTGCCAGGTAGTTCTTCTCTCTTCTGGAACTGCGACCGTCGAAGT
>JACOSX010000145.1 GCA_016178625.1 Ignavibacteria bacterium | reverse complement strand
TCTTCTTCTCCGAGGGCCGTATCTTCTTATTCATGGTGCTGTCTCCTTTTATTTGATTAGAATTTGTGGTTTGCTCACTTCAAATCTAACCAACCGGAGCGGCACCTCCTAATTTTTACACAAATATACGGACTTCATCGACCATGAATCAGGCGGGTACAACACGATCTATGGCAATCCCTATTGGGTTTATGACGCGCCAGATGCGCTGGCAGTCTATGCTGATTTGACTTATTGGAACTATTGCCCCGTGCCTCCAGCGGATAAATTCAGCGGCGCAGTGTATCGGGACTACCCACAGGGTTGTGGAGAGATATCTCCGATCATTGTTGGGAAGGAACCTGACGGCAGCGATCATAAGGAGATTCAATCACTCTCCACAGATCGAACACAAGCTCTCAACATGATTCGTCGAGCTAAAGACCTCATTGCGAATAATCCCGACAGCGCTGATTACGCGATCCCTATGCTCTCTGCTTTGGTTGGCCCGCTCGGTCAGTATCAGTATGCCCTTGGATCATTGTGGGAGAACTACCTTGCCGATATTGAACAGAACTCTCCTCGTAGTCGTTTACGCACACAGGCATTGATCTACAAGATCCAAGCGCGGTTGGAAAGACAAGACTATTCCAGCGTACTCGATTTGTGCAACACTGTTCTTCAGCGAACACCAAGTGATCCGCTCTGGCTCACGTGTCAGTCAGAGAAGATATTTGCATATGTTGGTATGGGAGACTTAGAGAATGCCCGGCAAGTTTATGCCGGCATGCACACCCGAGGGGAGAGCATTGATCTTCAAGCGACTGTGGAACTCCGCAGAATGCTTGATGTCGTTAGTGGAGTTTTTTCGAATCCCTCATCAGGTCAGTCTCAATTGGTGAAAAACTCTGTGAAGAATAGTTCATCAACAAAACCCACAGCGTACATTCTTGAGCAGAACTATCCCAATCCGTTCAATCCTATCACTGACATCAATTACAGCTTACCCGAGGATGTTTTCATAACGTTGAAGATTTACGATGTCCTGGGACGTGAAGTGAAAACGTTAGTCAACGAATTTCAGCAAGCTGGATACAAGACAGTCAGTTTTGATGCGAGTAATCTTCCAAGTGGAATTTATTTTTACCAACTGCACGCAGGCAAGTTTTCAGATTTGAAGAAGATGCTCTTGATGAGGTGATTTATTCGATTTCTTTCGCGCCGAACTCGCGGATCAGCGCCTGGATAACCGGATGGTCGCTGTGATCGTTCTTTGGCACAGGTGTATGTGCTGAAACGTTCATGTCATGACGACGGTGGTCAGAAGGTGACGGAGTGCTCGCGAGGATGGTCTCAAGTTGAACCTGCGCCCCATAGACCTTCTCAGCAAGTTCCAGGAGGAATTGACGGTTCCGTTTCACGTTGAGCCCGTCGAGATGGAAATGGTCGGGACAACCGATGCGAAGCCGGTTTTCTTTCACTTCGATCAATGACGCTTCACTCAGCATTGTGCCTATCGCGATGCGCTGTTTGCGCGCCTCATCGACAAGTTCAGACCACTTTCCGAACGCTTCGTCTTGGGAGAGTGTTCCTAGGGGAACTTCCCGCTTGATCATCTCAGGGTTCACGGTTGTCCGTAAAGGGACGAAAGGTGAAGTTCTCTTGAAAGAGAATGGCTCAAGGGTTTGCATGACTGGGGAAACAATCTGTTCCGCACGTAAGGTAGGCTGCGAAGCTTTTACGCTGCCACGGACCGGCGCTTCAGTCGATTGTTGAGGAGACGGGGGTATGATTTTCGGAGACTCAGTCTTGGCGTCGCTCACCACCTTTTTTTTTAGCTCATCGAGCTGCTGGAGGAGCTGACTGATTTCAACGCTATGATCGAGCTTTGCCATCTGCATCAAACCGATCTCGAGCTTCAGGCGAGGCTGCTGGCTCCATCGAAGTGCAGCTTCTGTCTCGCTCGATATCTTGATCAGCCGCAAAAGATCCGTCTCCGAGAGCCCATGGGCATCCTCCATATACCGCTTCTTATACACTTCGGAGGTCTCAATCAATCTGCCTGATCCTGTGCTCAAGACGACCAACAGGTTACGGAAGTGTTCGGTGACGCCGACGAGGAATTCCCGAAGGTCGTACCCGCAGTTGATCACGTCATTCACCAATAGGAGTGCCGCTTTTACATCTCTTGCCTTGATGACATCGGAGAGGCGGAAATACATTTCCTGGTCGACAATGTTCAACATCGAGAGGATGTTTTTCGCCGAGACATCCTCGCCGCAGTAGGAAACTACTTGATCAAACAAGCTCTGTGCATCGCGCAGCGACCCATCCCCACGTTTGGCAATGATCATGAGTGCATCGTCATCGATCGTAATGTGCTCTTCATTCGCGATAAACCGAAGACGGGCGGTAATCTCTTCAAGGGCAATACGCCGGAAATCGAAGCGCTGGCATCGGGAAAGAATGGTCAGGGGGACCTTGTGGATCTCCGTCGTCGCGAAGATAAAGACGACGTAGGAAGGCGGTTCTTCCAGCGTCTTCAGAAGCGCGTTGAACGCTTCTTTCGTAAGCATGTGAACTTCGTCGATGATGTACACTTTGTACTTCCCTCGTGCGGGACCATACCGCACTGCTTCGCGCAAGTTGCGGATCTCCTCGACACCGCGGTTCGATGCGCCGTCGATCTCGAACACGTTAACGCTGCGTCCTTCAGTGATTTCTTTGCACAGCGCACACTCATTATCCGGGTTGATGTTGACCGGATGCAAACAGTTGATCGCCTTGGCGAGAATGCGGGCAGTGGTTGTCTTGCCGCATCCGCGTGGTCCGCTGAAAATGTAGGCATGCGAAAGGCGATGCGATGCAATGGCATTCCGCAACGTGGTAGCCACATGCGCTTGTCCGACGATATCTTCAAATATCATCGGTCGCCATTTGCGCGCTGTAACAAGATAGGTCATTCGGTTACTATCCTCATAGTTAGCTTACGGCTGAGGGTGGCTCTCAGTTCTTCCGTTCCAGCAAGTATCGGTCGAAAAATTCCTCAATCCGCGTGTACTCATCGAACCAGTTTTCCGGTTCGGTAAACGAATGTGCTTCATCGGGATACATCATCACTTCAAATTTCTTACCTGCCTTCTGAAGCGCTTTCATCAGCAACACTGCATCCTGGAGAAATACATTATTGTCAACCATCCCGTGAAGAATCAAGAGCGGTTTTTTTAAACTATCGGCGAACGTAAGTGGAGAGCTTTTCTTATACGCATCCGTATGGTCTTCAGGTTTGCCGAGACGGGCTTCGGTGTACCAGGGATTGTGTCGGTAATAGTTTTCCCAGCTCGTCACTGCCCTCAACGCCGCCCCCATGCGTATTTGTCCGAAAGAAACAATCCCATCAGTGTCATAAATCCGCCATAGCTGCCACCATAGATCCCGACATGGTGCGGATCAATATAGTTCAAACTTTTCAGATATTCAAGAGCATCAAGCTCATCATCGAGGTCTTTTCCGCCGAGATGCATGTATACATCGGTACGGTAATCACGACCGTATCCTGCACTCCCGCGGTAATCCACTTCGAGGACAATATATCCCCGTTGCGTAAGTCGCGTGTGAAACATTGATTCACGGTAGTACCATCCCCATCCGCGGTAAACGTTTTGGAGATACCCTGCACCATGGACGAAGACGACAACCGGATACTTCTTGCCCTGATCGAAATTGGTTGGCTTATAAATCATTGCGGGGATCGATTTCCCGTCTTTGCTTTTGAAATGAATAATCTCGGGTCGCACCAAGTTGGCATGATGGAGTTCATCTGGAATCGTGTGGGTCAGTTGAATCTCCTGCATGGCTTGATCAATCGCCGGGCGAACAGAACTCGATACGACCGAGACGGACCTGGGCGGTATGGTAGCAACGCGAACCAGCTCCCCCGGCACGTTGAAATCTGAGTAACTTGCAACTATGTAGGAGCCGTCCTTGGAAAGGGTCGGACTATCGTATGTCCCCGCCTGTGCACTCAACTGAGTAATGGTCTTCGTGGCGACATCGAGTGAGAACAATTGCCATTGGTGAAGATCGTCTTTATTGGCTTCAAAGAAAATCTTCTCTCCCGACGGAGACACATCGAACCAACGGATTTCCCAGCTTCCTTCCGTGAGCTTGCGGAGATCTTTTCCTTGAGGGGTCATACTATAGAGATGATTCCATCCACTTTTTTCACTTGTCATAACAATGTGTTTGCCATCGGGCATCCACTTCGTGATGCAATTTCCACTTTCAACCCACGCTCGGTCGGTCTCCTCGAAGACGAGTGTAGCTCTTCCACTATCAGTGTCTGCAAGAAATATTTCTCGCTTCTTTCGATCGGAAGTGAATCGTTCCACAAAGATATTTTTGCCGTCGGGTGCGACGGCAGCGTCACCAAGGAATGAACGATCTACCTCAGGGAGCTTGATCCACACTGTGGCACCGGTATCCACATGGGCAATTCCTACGCGTGGTTTATTCACTCCACTTTTGAACGAAGAAGTTGTAACATCTTTCCCAGTGTACCGTGGGACAATGAAGTCCTGTAAACCTTCGTTATTGGATTCAACAAACATCGCACGTCTGCTGTCGGGTGTAAAATCTGCGAAGTTAATCGAAACGTCCTTCCCCGACGCCTTCGCGAGTTCATACACGCCGTTCTTTCCAATAGAGATAACAACCAGCTTATTTTCAGAACTGAAGGCAAGCAGCTTGCCGTCCCGCGACCAGTGAAGATCGTTCTCAAAGGCTTCACTCTTCGTGAGACGTTCAAAGGAATGAAATCCGGTATCCGTAAGGAATACATCGCCACTTCGGATGCACGCGATCGTTTTCGAATCGGGTGACCATACCGCTTCACCAATAAGCGTATCTGCGATCATGTGCATGTTTGTCCCATCCGATTTCATCAGCCAACGGCGATATGTACCGTGCGCAGTACTGTCCCATTGAAACATGATGAGGTTACCGTCCGGCGAGATGTTCGGACCGTTCGGTCTCGTTCCTGCTATGTAGGGTTTGAAGAATATCCTCTGGAGAGACAGCATTGAGTCTGAAGACGATTGCCCGAACACGAGGGAAAGAGAGGCGAAACAAGAACATAAGAATGTGATGTATCTTCGATGATTCATGGTGCCCCGCTGTCGTTATCTATGATGGAGGTTCGTACTTCTAGATTGGCAAATATACTGAGAGTGGAGGAAAGTTACAAGGGAAAAAAGAGGATAGGTCTTCCCCCCGGATTATCACTCGTTGAATAATGAAAAACCGGTCGGGTCTGTCACTGCGCCGTGTTATTTCTTTTTAAAAACCCACGGAATTGCTTCCGCAATTGTTTCGATCGGCACAATTGTTAGACCCTCCTTTACTTTTGGATTGATCTCGGTGAGGTCTTTTTCGTTCTCTTTCGGAATCAACACTTTCTTGATCCCGCTCCGTTGAGCGGCAAGTAACTTTTCATTCAGACCACCGATGGCAAGCACGTTTCCGCGAAGTGTGATCTCACCAGTCATGGCAATGTCACTGCGCGCGGGTCGTTTCGCTGCTGCGGAGATGATCGCCATTGCCATTGTGATACCGGCGGAAGGACCGTCTTTAGGAATTGCACCTTCAGGCAGGTGAATGTGAATTTCTTTCTTACGATAGAAGTTCGCCGGCACTCCAAGAATTTTGGAATTCGAGCGAATGTAACTGAGCGCTGCCTGTGCGGATTCGTGCATGACGTCACCAATCTGCCCTGTCAGGGTAAGCGTTTCGCGTCCGTTCATGATTGTGGCATCGACATTGAGAATGTTGCCGCCTACGCTCGTCCACGCCAGCCCAATCACAGACCCGATATGCCTCGTTGTTTCGGGCGCTCGCATTCTGTATTTTGCCACACCGAGGTATTTCTCAATCTTCCGCTCATCGATTCGTACCTGCTGCCGTATAGCTTTCTTCCCATTCTGTTGTTTCCCGAGCACGATATCTTTCGCGACCTTTCGACACACCGAAGCAATCTCACGCTCCAAGTTGCGCACCCCGGCTTCTCGTGTATACGATTCAATAATCTTGCGGATCGCACCATCTGACAATTTTACCTCTTCCTTTTTCAGTCCGTGTTCTGCCAGTTGCTTTGGAATGATATGGCGCTTCGCGATCTCTCGCTTGTCATGCACGAGATACCCGGGGAGCTCGATGATTTCCATTCTGTCCTGTAACGGAAGTGGGATGTTGTATCGAACATTCGCTGTAGTAATAAACATCACGTGGGACAGATCATAATCGACATCGAGGTAATGGTCGCTGAATGTTGTGTTTTGTTCCGGATCCAACACCTCAAGAAGTGCCGACGCCGGATCACCCCGGAAATCCATGCTCATCTTATCCACTTCATCCATCAAGATAACAGGGTTAATGACACCTGCCCGTCTCATCGATTGGATGATCTTCCCCGGCATCGATCCGATGTACGTGCGCCGATGACCGTAAATCTCCGCCTCATCCCGCGCGCCACCAAGTGAGATACGAATGAATTTTCTCCCGAGTGCCCGGGCAATCGACCTGCCGAGTGATGTCTTTCCAACTCCCGGTGGTCCGACAAAGCAAAGGATTTGTCCTCGCATTTCTTTAACTAGATTCAAAACAGCGATGTGTTCGAGGATCCTTTGCTTTGGTTTCTCCAAACCGAAATGGTCTTCATCCAGGATGTTCTCAACGTGTACGATGTCGAGATTATCATCCGTGCGCTTGTGCCACGGTACGGTCACAATCCAGTCGAGATAGTTACGACTTACTCCAAACTCCGGCGATTGCGGCGGCGTTTTCTTCAACTTGTTAAATTCATCCATCGCCTTCTCATGGACATCCGCCGGCAGTTTAAGTTCTTCAATTTGCTGTTTGAGTTTGGCAAGCTCTGGCGAAAGAACTTCTTCCGAGCCTAGCTCGTCTTGTAAAATTCGGATTTGTTCCTGAAGAAGAAATTTCTTTTGCGACCGTTGAATACTGTCGTGTACTTTTGCATCGATATCTTTTTCGATCCGCAAGATGTCTAACTCTGCGGTGAGAAGACGGGCGACCTCAAAAAATTGGTCTCTTGGCGTTTTTCCTTCGAGGATCTTTTGTTTCTCATCGACACCCCGCATGATATTAGAGGCAGCGAAGAACAGCTTTCGACGCGCACTCGTGGCATTCTGAAACCCCTCGAGAACTTCGGCGGAGAGATTTCGGTTTAGACTGACATATTCGGAGAAGAGTGTTGAGACATGTCTGACAAGCGCATCGATATCGTGTGTTGTCTCAAACTCGCCGTTGTAAACGGAAATTTCAGCTTCAAGAAATTGATCGTTCGGCAGAAACGACGTGATCGACCCCTGGGTGACCCCGTCGACAATAATCTTCATGAGTCCGTTAGGAAGCTTCATGACTTGAGTAATCCTCGCGATTGTTCCTTCCTTGTAAATGTCGTCCTCCCGCGGCTCATCGACGGAGGCATTCTTCTGCGCCGTCAGGAAAATAAGTTTATCTCGATCGATTGCGTGAGTTGCAGCCCGTAACGACGAATTTCTGCCGAGCAACACAGGGTAGATCATGAAGGGAAATACGACGACATCTCTCAATGGTAAGACGGGGAGTCGTGAGGGAATGTGGGCGTTCAGCGCGACATGTTCATCGGTCATATCAAATTCTTGTTTCATCGTCTCTTTTTCAAATAGAGAACCCCAAAGGGTAGAATACCGTCGGTTGGGGATTCAAAGATTAAAACACAAGGAAAATATACGAAGAAGGGCGGAGGGAATCAAGAACGCCAGCATGTCTCAATGACGTTCAACACGTCAAGTATTCTTGCAAGAAAGATTTTACTATATTATCATCCATTACCACAATTGCTCAGGAAGTCATGACGGCGTCAAAAGATCTTTTCCAACATCACGAGTCATTCAAAGTGAATGCATTCCATAGGCGCTCCTTCCCGCCGGAGGTATTTCACACATTTCTCGATGGACTCGAGAAAAAATCAGCAGGGCTCTTACACATCCGGTCGGTTGGTCAATCGTTCGAGGGACGCCCAATCCGTCTTGCAACAATCGGAAATGGAAAGACGACTATCCTTCTCTGGTCGCAGATGCACGGCGACGAATCAACAGCAACCATGGCAATCGCTGACATTCTCCAATTTCTTGTTCAGACTCATGCCGATGAAGCAACTCATTCTCTGCTCTCCTCACTTACTCTTTATATTTTGCCAATTCTCAATCCGGACGGCGCCGCGCGTTTCCAGCGAAGAACCGCTCAAGGAATTGACATGAACCGAGACGCCCTCACACTGTGCACTCCCGAAGCTCAGATTCTAAAACGACTCCAGCAAGAATTGAAACCACAGTTCGGGTTTAATTTACACGATCAGGAGTTGAGCACTGTTGGAACGACGAAAGAACTCTCTGCGATTGCGCTCTTAGCTCCAGCTTTCGATCCACAAAAGTCCGACAATGATGTTCGCATCAGAGCGAAACATCTTGCTGCAACGTTCGCAGAAGCGATCCACCATTGTGTTCCGGGAAAAGTGACAAGGTATGATGATACGTTTGAGCCGCGGGCATTCGGCGATACCATGCAAAAGTGGGGAACCAGTACAGTTCTCGTCGAATCAGGTCACGCGTTGAAGGATCCCGAAAAACAGGTTATCCGGCGATTGAATTTCGTCGGGATTATTTCGAGCCTCTTCTCGATCGCCTCGGGCAAGTACGAGAGCGCTGATATCTCGCTGTACGACAATCTCCCCTTGAACGGCAAGCGAGCATACGACGTCATCATCCGCAATGTGAAGATCGATCATGGTAGAGGGAAATCAACACAACTCGATGTAGGAATATCGTATCAGGTCGATACACACTCAGAACTGCCGCCACGACTTGTTGACATGGGCGACCTGCACACGTTTGTCGGGCTCAAGGAGATTGATGGAAAAGGAAAAACAATTCCACAGTCAGAGCCGCGACTGGGAATGCCGTTTGAGTGGGAGAAGTATGTTACTTCGCCAGCATGAGCTTCTTGCTTTGGTTGTAAAATTGTCTGCCGCTGTGATCGGTTACTGTTAGTCTCATATAATAAACCCCACTCGATACATTCCGTGCATCCCATGTGATTTCATGGTAGCCGGCATGTTCTTCTTCATCAACAGAAAGGGCAACCTGTTGACCAAGAAGGTTATAGATGGCAAGCTTCACGTGACCGTCAGCGGATAGTTGGTATGAGAGTGTTGTTGAAGGATTGAACGGATTGGGATAATTCTGAAATAATTCGAACTGATCTGGTGGAGTAACTGTGATAACCATTTCTTTGGTCCAACTATCTCCGGATGATGAGGATACCAGCAAGGTGATTAATTGTTCCTTCTTAATAGGAGCAACTCTGTCGACAGTGAACCTGAAAATAACCGTTTTCTCATGCTGACCCGCAAGATGTTGAATATTGATCTCTGCCGGCATAAAATGTAACCATGAAGGAAGTTTCTCCGGCCGAATAATGATTTGTTTTACCGGTTCTTTCAAATTATTCTCGACAGAGAGCTCAATAGTATTATTCGATGATGCAAAGGGCACTTCGTACGATACACGATGAAGGGGAGAGGTAACGACTTTATTAGATGAAGAATCCAACGGCTGTTTGCTCTTCATTTCTTCGTCATTATTTCTCGCGCCATGTTGACTGTTGAAAAGCATAATTTCTTTCATCATGTGCAGACGTGCCGATCGATCAGTGGTCGATCTCATCTTCTTTATTAATGATTTTAAGTGATCGAGTTGAATCTTTTCATTCTGTCGTTCAAGTACCAGCGATTTAGTTGCCGTCCTATTCTCGCTTTGTTGAGCTTCAGCAAATTGTGTAATACACAGTACCGTTATGATCAAAATAGCTCTACGCATATCTAATCCCTTTCATAATTGTTGCTTGTCATCGGCTAATACTCATCCGCTCCCAAATCTACATTTGCACCTTGCGGTCGCGTCGTACCTTCAAAATCCTTCGATGGGATTGCGCCTGCACTTGCATCAGGCGGGCTCCAGCTATTGACGCCACGGTTGATGGCAAACGAACCCGATTTCAAATGAAGATCGATGGGCGAGCTGGACTGGAACACCTGGCTGAAGGTCTGGTTCGAGGATCCAACCACCCCCGTTCCTTCGTTCCCCGCAGTGGTAAGGTTGCCGCTGTCAGTCGCATCCAGCGTTTCCGTATAGTTCCCAATATCTTTGGAACTCTTGGGAACAGTAGTTACAACGGTGCCGTTGTTTCCGATTATCAGATTGTTGATGAGCCGTATGCCCGATGGATTTCCTCCTCCACCACCGATACTTTGCTGCTTTATAGGCGCTTGAATTCCAGTACCTGCCGCCCGTTGAACACCGTACCGCCCACCTATTGAGCCTGACGCTGTGCCATTAAATGACAGAACGTTATTAACCAGGTAGATGATGTCTTGGGCAGCGACGTTAACGCCGTTCCATCCGTTCTTCACAATGGTGTTATTGATGAGGTAGTGTGGTCCTCCACCCACTAGATCGGGATCAACAATGGTTATTCCATTTTTACTGTTATTATGGATGCGATTATTCACAATGCGAAGGCGCGGGTTTCCTTCAGAAACCTTCACACCATCGCCAGTGGCGTTCCTGATCAGATTTGCGTCGAGCGTAATATCTGAGTTATCGTTAACATCGCCATCGAGAGAGATTGCATTTGTTCCCGTTCCTGTTGCATCAACAATAAAACCTTTAATAGTTGTGTAATGTGATTGTGAAACCGTGAACCCTTTCACTGTTACTTGATCAATTCCTCCTGTCGCTAGTATGGTGAGAGAATCCTTGAGCGTGATACTTACAGATTCACTGTACGAACCTGGACTTACGGCAACGGTATCTCCGTACCGCGCAAAATTCACTGCCGCCTGGATGGTCGAAAACTTTGTCGGCACGGCCAGATTATGATCGATCACAAATGTTGCCGAAATCGTATGGTTCACCGTGATATTGCTCAGCGTATAACTCGTTACCGCACCAACAGAGCTTCCATCCACAAGCACATCGGAGACCTTATACCCAAGATTTGGCATAACGGTAAAGGTTTGATTGGAGCCACAACTCACTATCACAGCTCCAGATGGAGATATCGTACCGTTCGATCCTGAAGATGCAGTGATCGTGTCCTTATTGATGACAAATGTCGCTCTGATGGTGTGGTCTATAGCGACGTTGGTGAACGTATAGCTCGTTAGCGAACCCTGGTTTATTCCATCCACGATCAAACTGTCCACTCTGTAGCAGGAATTTGGAGTGATCGTGAACGTCTGGCTTGATCCGCAGTTGACGGACGTTGCTGTTGAGGGAGAGATACTACCGTTTGAGCCTGCTGTCGGTGTGATGGTGTACGTGTTGATCTTGTATACGGTTCGGATAGTATGGTTCGCTGTAACATTCGTGAAGGTGTAGCTCGAGAGTGCACCTTGATTCACTCCATCCACGATGACACTATCGATTTGGTAGCAGGGATTTGCTGTGATGGTGAAGGTTTGATTTGCACCGTAGTTCATAGCCACTGATCCACTGGGTGAAATTGAGCCGTTCGATCCTGCTGTCGCAGCGATGGTGTAGGTATTGATCGAGAAGCTCGCTGAGATGCTGTGGCTTGCTGTTACATTTGTGAAACTGTACGATGAAACTGCTCCTTGATTCGTGCCGTCGACTATCACGCTGTCAATATGATAACCAGCGCTTGGAGTAATGGTGAAGCTTTGGCTGCTGCCGGAGTTGACACTCACTGCGCCGCTTGGTGTAACTGTTCCATTTGTACCGGCAGAGGCTGTGATGATGAACGTGCTCTGTGTAAATGTTGCCGTGATGGTTTTGTTGCCGTTGATTGTAAGAGACATCGGATTTGCTGAGCCGCTCGCATCTCCGCTCCATCCGGAGAAATTGTAACCTGATGCAGGCGTTGCCGTAAGCTGCACCGCCATCGCACTGTCGTATAATGTGAGATCAGGGTTCTTGGAGACGGAGCCACTCCCTATTGTGGCGATTGTAAGCTGATACTGCGGTGGAGGCACAGGCAACTGGCTAAGCAAGTACTGTGCGTTGAAGAAGATCAACGCATACGCCTCGCTCGTAAGGACGGTGCTGCTATCTCGTGTTGAGTTTGCCATTACAGAATCCAACGTAGCTCTCGCCGTGCGGTTATCGTTCCGCTGGAGCTGTGCTTTCCCTGAATCAAACAGTGCTGCGTACTTATCTGCAGTTTGCTGATCTCCAATCCAACCGAGCGAGCGGGATTGGGTGATATATCCTTTGAGCGTGTCGAGGAAGTTCAGTGGGACAAAAGGTTGAGTTGTATCTGTGGTACCCAACGTATATCCTGATACCGAATTCGTTAGAATGTCATTTCGATGTTCTTCATCGGTTGCTGTTTGCCCATACCAACGATATCCTTGCACATGATACTTTACGATTGCCGGAGGTGAGATACTCACCGTTCCAAAGCCACTGAGAGATTGTCCCGGACTTATCGTGCCACGTAGTTGATAAGTCGAATTATAAAAGTATCTTCCTCCGACATAACTTGAACTTGAAGCGTGCCAGCCGGCAGGTGCATAATTCGAAGAGGTATCTCGAAGCCCGCCGATATAAATATTTTCAATACTTTGTTTGCTTGTCGGTTGATTTGCAATGGAATAGTTGTAAATGTAGTTGTTATTGTTCTTAACAACATTACTGTGCATTGAAACGCCCATCAAATCAGCAGGATAAAATTCATTTTCGTTTATCTGATGGGCTGATGCGAAAAAACCGTATTTACTCCCATTCCAACTATAAGTGATACTCGGCAGTGTGGGAGGGTTCAAGTTAGGGAAATCCTTTTGCCAATGATCAATCTCCCCTCTGATTTCCATTATACCATCCCGATTAATATCTACTAAATCATACCATCCATCGGTCGAAACGAGAGTGGATTGGTGTGTTACAGAATCAATATCGTTGATGAGTCTTCCTATCGTTCCATTCCAGCTTAATATCCAGAGATAAGAAATACTTGATTCCCTTGTATTGCGAGTAAAATCTGTTTCTGCCTCAAGGATATCTACTTCGCCGTCATTATTAATATCTTTGGTTGTAAGAAGAGCGCTGGCAAACCCTGCTTTTGTACCGGGGTAATCATCCCATACGATTTGACTGTTCTTATACATACCGGTTACTATACTATCATCGCTTTGCCTACTATGCCACGCCGAAAAAAGTACGCACCCTGCGAGTGTGCCGTAAGGATCCGTAATCTCATCCGACAAAGAATTGGCAATGAGAGAATCCATGATATGGAAACTTACGTCATAGTCGGGACCATATTTGGCACGAACTGCTGCTTCAAGAGCGGAAAGAACTGTAGAGTAGAATAATGGCGCAGGGATGTTGACCCTGTTTCCAATTAAACCCTCGTCGCACCGGACATGAGGTTTTCCCTCATCCGGCGCTCCTGAACTTCTTCTACATCAAAGTTTACAGCCACTGAACGTGGTAGTCG
>JACOSX010000004.1 GCA_016178625.1 Ignavibacteria bacterium | reverse complement strand
GGGTGCGCCAGTGATGTGTTCCATTGTTTATCAGTCGAGTGTATGATAGCACATGAATTGTTTGCTTAATATACAAAAATATGCCCGGAGTTTTTACACAGCCTCGATCGGTATATCGGATGAAGCGAAGAAACGGTTGTTTCAGGCATTCTGTCAAGCAGATGGATCCACCACACGCAAATATGGAGGCACAGGCCTCGGTCTTTCAATCTGTAAACAACTCGTAGAAATGATGGGCGGGACGATAGGCGTCGATAGTGAGATCGGCAAGGGAAGTATATTCTGGTGGACAGGCGTGTTTGGAAAGCACTCCGTAGATTCGATACAACCACATTCGCGCACGAGTCTGACAGGGCTGCGCTGCTTGGTTGTCGATGACAGAAAAACAAATCGCATGATCGTACATCATTATATTACATCATGGGGGATGCGAAACGGTGCAGCGGAGAATGGAACCCGGGCGTTGGAAATCCTCCGACGAGCTGTGGAAGAAGGGTCCCCTTATGACCTGGCTATTCTCGATATGCAAATGCCGGAGATGGATGGCATGCAACTTGCCCGGAAAATTAAATCTGATCCTGCGCTTGCAAAGACGCGGCTCGTTCTGTTGACCTCCATGGGAAACCAAAACCCTGCTCAGCTTAAAGAGGCCGGATTCATCGCCAGTCTGAGCAAACCAGTCAGGCAATCCATGCTCTTCGACTGCTTAGCCAACGTCATGGCAGATACACTCACGTCTGATAATGATGACAAGAATGGGCGTGAGCTTAAGTCGTTTGGGTTCAAACGCCGCGCTGCGTCAGTCGCGGAAAATTCTGCGAAGGCTCAGAAACGTCTGCACATCTTGGTGGCAGAGGATAATGCCGTGAATCAGAAAGTGGCGGTACGCATGTTGGAGAAGTTTGGATACAGGGCGGATGTTGCCGGCAACGGTCATGAAGCGGTCGAGGCCGTGTCACTCATTCCCTACGACATCGTGTTCATGGATTGTCACATGCCTGAGGTGGATGGCTTCGAAGCAACTGCAGAGATCCGTCGAATGGAAGGTACCGCGCGACACACCACGATCATTGCAATGACTGCAAACGCGCTTGAAGGGGACAAGGAGCGATGCCTTGCCGCCGGCATGGACGATTACATCGCTAAGCCGGTAAAGCAGGCTGACCTTGCTGCAGCGATTGATCGATGGTACGGCGTTGCACCTGTGATGGAGCGTCCACACCAAAAAACGAACGGCGGCTCTAAGCTGCTCGACGAGTCGGCACTCAAAGAATTGCATGAGCTTGCCGATGAAAATGAACCGGACCTGCTGGAAAAACTTCTGATGATGTTTGTACGCGGAACACCCAACAGGATAGATCTTCTTTGGCGCGCAGTGGAGTTGAACGATCCCCGCTCCTTAACTGAGACTGCTCACCTTCTCAAAGGCGCCTGTAAACAACTTGGCCTGACTGCGATGGTGAAGTTGTGCCAGCAGTTGGAAAATCTTGCCCTCTCTTATGCTCTTGACGAATGTGAAAAAGTGATCGCCGATTTGGAGTGTTGTTTCCACGACACACAAGCAACCCTACAGGCGAAGTATTCATTAACATTAACGGAGAAACAGTTATGAAAATCCTTGTTGCCGAAGATGACAGTGTTTCCAGTCTTTTGCTGACAACGAAGCTTAAGAAGATGGGGCACGAGGTGATTGCCACTGAAGATGGCGAAGCAGCGTGGCAAGCATTTCTCGCAGAATGCCCACAGATGGTGATTACCGATTGGATGATGCCGCACGTTGACGGAATTGAACTTTGCCGAAGAATACGCTTGCACTGGCAGGCAAAGTACGTCTACATCATTATGCTGACCGCGCTCTCCGGCAAGCAGTATTACATGGAAGGAATGGATGCTGGCGCAGACGACTACTTGAATAAGCCTGTCGATTTGGATGAATTGCAAGCGCGATTACACGTCGCTAATCGAATACTGACTCTGAGAACGGAGATCTCACGCCTCAACAATCTCTTGCCAATCTGCGCATGGTGTAGAAAAGTCCGTGATGACAAGGGCTATTGGCAAGAATTAGAGGCATACGTTCAGAGAGAGCAGCACCTTTCGATTACGCATGGTATTTGTCAGGATTGCGCAGAAGAGGTCTTCGGTCACTCCGAAAATTTGTCGCCAGCTTATGAGAACGGTGCACACGTCTCCTCGCCTGGCTGAGTATACCACCGCTCAATCGAGTGAATAACACTGAGTCACCTCACTGATGTGTTCAGGGCATATCCGTGGGGAGGCTGTTGTATCATCAACCAGTCGGATGCCCTGATTTTCCAAACTCTTCAAAAGAAGATAGGTAAATTGTCCGGCGTGTTTTTAGGTCCTAAGGTACTGCCCGCCTTAATGCTCATCGTTCACAAGGCTCGCCTTATAAGCATGTCATGAATCTCACACCGTATTTGCTTCTCAGTATCGGGAGAACTACATTCATCAGCAACATCCATTTACGGTGACTTTGCATGAAATTACAATCGGTATTCATCCTTGCTGTTTTTCTATCAACCGAAGTCCTGGGACAATTTCCACCTTCATCTGAAAATGAGCTTCGTGGCGGAGTGGGAATGACGTGGATCAACAATCAACCATTCTACACGTTTCATCTGATGCCCGAGTTTTCTTTCTCAACCATTGGAATTGGACTTGATCTGAATCTCGAGTTTGATTCCCACGGAACATTGAGAAAAGAGAACTTCAATGAATTTTCGGATTACGCGAGCGTCATCCGTTATATCCGCTATGGGAGAGAGAACGATCAAATCTTTGTGAAGCTCGGTGCATTGGATTATGTGACTATCGGTCATGGGAGTATCATCAGCACCTATAATAACAGTCCCAGTTTTGATGCGCGGAAAATTGGGCTCGAATCGTTTTTGAACTTCGATAAGTTCGGTGTTCAAGCGATGTACGGAAATTTCGGCCAAGCGGGAGTTGCCGGCTTGAGAGGGTATATTCGTCCGGTACAATTTTCATCGCTGGCGGATGTTCCAATCATTGGCAATATGGAAATCGGTGCAACGTACGCCGGAGATTTCGATCGATATGCATACATCGATACCATTCGAGCGTTGAATCCTTTAGATGTCGGAACGAAATCGTCTCTCAATATCATTGGTGCAGATATTGGGCTGCCGATTATCCGGGGTGAAGTGGCGAACATTGAGCTCTTCGTCGATTATGTAAAGATCCTCGATTTCGGAAAAGGCACCGCTGCGGGGATCATTTTCAATGTTCATGCGACCGAGAATCTTACACTCCAGTCAAGACTTGAACGATTGTTCAACGGCGATAATTACCTGCCATCATATTTTAACTCGTTCTACGAAATTGATCGGTTCAACACGGTAACGGGCGTGAGTAAGAGTTACGCGCTTAAATACTTAACAAACAACAGCAATGGCTACTATGGCGATCTGCTTGTTCGGGTCATCAACACATTTGATATCGTTGGAAGTTATCAGAAACTTGATAAGTTTGATTCGAGTGGTATCGTTCATGTTGCCACAGATGTTTCACCGAAAGGCTCGCCTGTGATTCTCAAGGCAGGATATGACAAGATCAACATTGCAAGCTGGCAAGACCTTGTAACGACAGATGACCGATCGTATCTCTATGCGGAGATCGGTTACAAACCAATTGAGTACCTAATCATTTCGACTCGATATTCGTGGATGTTCACTCCAATCCGTGACAATGATAACCACATTATTGGATATGAACCGCAGAAAAAAATCGAGCCGAGAATAACCTTCGTTTACCCACTTCCATAGGGATCGATTTTCCTCCCCCCTCCTTGTTCAATCCTTGGTTCTGTCCAGTTCCTCTTGGATAGCATCAAAGATCGAATAATTGAGATACTTGTTCTCAAACGGCATCGACGATCGTACCTCTCCATTCTCCAATTCCATTTTCGTCACTTCGATCCTAAGATCGGAAGTGGTATCACTCAGCGAGGTTGTCACCAAGTTCACGACATATTTATAGGTTACAGTAGCGGGTGTGGTGGGAGTCGGGGCGGGATGAGAATCTTCTTCAGTAGATGAGGTGTCTTCTGAGTCACGTTCTGCATCCTTCGGTGGTGAACTGACCAGCATCGCAACTAATCCAACCACCAGGATGATGCCAAGAAATGTAAGAAGTGCCGAACCGGTTGTGCTTCCTCCAACTCGTTCTGGATGTTCCTTCTCTTCCTCCGGGATTACGCGAGAACTGGTAATCTCGGCGAGCATCACTCCTGTCTTAACATTGTTGGAATCCAGAACATATCCTTTATGCTGCAGGCAGAGAGTCGCTGCGCGACACAATGATGCCGACGACACGGAGAACGTCGCCGCATCCGCGTACGGCAATGGATCATACTTATCGAGAGGCTTCAATCCACTGGTCGAGGGTCCACACCCCACAACGGAATACATAAGCACACACACGGCAACGATGATCGCTAAGCTTTTTCTATTCCACCATTCCATAGCAAGTTTGCTTAACACTGATTTAGAGTATCATCATGACAATAGACGAAAGGCTCAGTGAGAACACAGTCATTGGTCATCGGCTGAAAAAGCCCTTCAAGATTCATACCAGAACATGACACCTAAAAATATGGTCAAGTAATGGCGAGAGTGCTGAGGGACTGTCTACTTATTAGTAGACATCTCGCGTGTTATGTCAGATTTTTAGGTCAGTGCAAAAGATCCGTGTTGTCGGATCGAACAGCCGGAAAAAAGGGGCGGCGAATATCCACTTACGTAGTGCGCAACAGAGGCATGAATGCAATCAGTCCTATGAGTGGTCCGATTGTCAAGATTGAAAAGAGATATTCCGGCTGCAAGAGATGAGCGATGTAGGTCGTTAGTTGAATACTGATGATTGTTATTGCGAACCCTATACAGTTGGTGAAGGTAAGAGCTGAGCCTACTAACTCAGCAGGCGCGTGTCGCGCCACCAGGGCTGAAAACTGTGGAGAATCTCCGACCACAACGATACCCCATAGAATAAACGCTCCGAGAAAAAAGCCTTTCGGCAAATAAACCAACAGCGGCGAAAGAAGGCATAGTATCCCTGAGGAGAGCAACTGGAGCCATGCAACTCTTGCACTTCCAATCTGTTTCGAGATGATCCCACCCACGATACATCCGAGACTTCCTGCCGCGATGATCGTGAATGACCACAACGAAACATTGAGACCTTCGTGGAGATGGCCGATTGAATATGCAGTCAGGACGGCAGGCACGAAAGCATAAAATGTGTAGAGCTCCCACATATGTCCGAAGTAACCGAACGCTGCAGATCTAAGATCTTTTGATTTAAAAATGATGGCAAGTGCCTTTCCATTGAACGGAGTTCCTTTGACGAGAAACGGTCCGTCCGGGACGAACAAGAACATGAGCATTCCCCCGAGTGCAGCAATGATCGAAACGGAAAGAAGCAAGATTTCCCAAGGGATAGTTTGACCAATGCCTTTCAACAAATGAGGAAATGAAGTGCCGAGCACCAGTGCACCTACCAGGAACCCGAGCGCGTTTCCCAAACCTTGTCGATACCATCCCGACGCGATTTTCATGCCGATCGGATAGATTCCAGCGAGCGAGAAACCTGTTAACATTCTTAACAAGAGGACTATTGTGAAATTGTTATTGACGATACCGATTGCAAGGTTACACAATGCACCACAGAGAGAGCAAAGACAAAAGAGAATTCTTGGAGAGTATAGATCGGCCAGAGTGAAGACGGCAAACACGAGGGTGCCAATGATAAACCCAAGCTGCACGGCAGAGGTGATAAGTCCGATCGCATCCGGACCAAGATTCCATGCACGTTGCAAATCCGGAAGAATCGCATTCCCCGCGAACCAGAGCGATGTCCCAGCAAACTCTGCCACGATGATGATCGGGAGAATCCGTGAGGGGGGACGTTCAACTACTTGCTCAGCCAAGAAATTCATCCGGTAAGAGTAACGAATTTTTCCCTCGGTCGCAAGTGATCTCCCCGGCTGGATTGCCGCCGAAGGATTGGTTATATTTGCTCGCGGCGGACGGGTCAATCAACTCTACACCGATGATCAGCGCTCCTCTTCTTCGATCGGTGGGAAGATCGGCCGGAACAATAGTATGTCAAGGAAAAGATTTATTGGATTATAAAAAGATCGGAGGATGCATGGTACGATATCTTTTTTATACAATCATCACATCGCATCTCGTGTTCGCTCAGACGGTGAAGTACATACCGAGGCACGAGGAACTCAAGTACACGTTCGGTGGTCACGCTCCCGTCATGAGTATCAAACCCGGAACGACGGTCGAGACATGGACGGAAGATTGTTACGACGGCTCCGTAAAAAAACCGAGCGATATGCCAACGAAGGTTGCGCCGATCGGAAAAGACAACCCACAGACCGGGCCTTTCTACATTGAAGGCGCTCAACCGGGCGACGTTCTCGCCGTCCACATTGTCGAGATAAGCCCCGCGCGGGAATATGCGATCAGCAGTAATTATCCCGGATTTGGTGCACTCACCGGTACAGAGTATACGGCGGTTCTCAATCTCCCTCTTCAGGAAAAATTGTGGTGGTACAATGTGAACAACTCAACACGTACTGCAAGCACGATGCTCGGACACTACAAGCTCGAAATACCAATTGAGCCGTTCCTTGGCTGCATTGCAACCGCGCCTCAGCGGGGTGAAGTGCGCTGGACCGTGACTCCCGAAGCCTACGGCGGTAACATGGACGTACCGCAAGTAAAGCGAGGCGCAACAATTTACCTTCCCGTTAACGTCGAAGGTGCCCTTCTCGAACTTGGAGATGGTCATCTCGCTCAGGGTGAAGGAGAGATTATCGGGACGGCGCTCGAGTCTGCACTTAGGGTAACGTTCCGGGTTGATCTCATCAAGGGAAAACAAGTGAGCTGGCCAAGGATCGAGAACGACGAGTACATCATGACAATCGGATGTTATCGCCCGTTGGAAGATGCATTTCGAATCGCGTACAAAGAGATGGTGCTGTGGCTTGTTGATGAATTTACGATGGATACTCTCGATTGTTATCAACTCTGTTCGCAAGTCGGAGAGACTGATGTCGCACAGGTCGTCGATCCAAATTACACCGTCGTTGCAAAAATCAAGAAGAAATATCTACCGGCAAAAAAGGTTATGGAAGGAATGCACGACAGGATGAACACTCGTTAGAAGAACTCGCAAGGGTTCATATCGAACGTGTTCATTCATCGACGAAGAATTTCATTTCTATCGTGATATTATCCCGCTGCCCGATCCTTTCTCAACTCCTCGCAAATGCGAGTGCGAGCAGTGTCCTCTGTTCCAGCTCGTGAGCTTTGGCAGAACCTGTAGCAGGTGCGGCGCTTGCCGAGCGCTTCACTGAGCGCACGGGTCGCCCACCTGCAAGTCGATGAAGACGCGGCAGTATGTATGAAAGCGCCCCCATGTTTGCAGGCTCTTCTTGCACCCAAACAATTTCCCTCGCGTCAGCATACTCATCAAGCAAGATGGAAAGTTCATCCTTCGGGAACGGGTATAGTTGTTCGAGACGGAGGATCGCAGTTGACTTCTCTTCGAGTTTATCACGCTCTCGCCGCAGCTCATGCCCGATTTTTCCCGTGCAGAGGAGGATTCTCTTGGCGCGATCAACGCGAAGATCGGGGAGGACGGGAAGAAAATGTAACCCGGTAAACTCCTTCAGGGGCGACGCTGCATCTGGATGTCGAAGCATGCTTTTCGGAGTGAAGATGATTAGAGGTTTCCGCCACTGGCGTAGCGCCTGCCGTCGAAGTAGGTGAAAGTATTGTGCCGCCGATGAAGGCTGGCAAACTTGCATGTTATCTTCCGCCGCAAGCTGAAGAAATCGCTCGATGCGCGCGCTGGAATGTTCCGGTCCCTGGCCTTCATAGCCGTGAGGCAACAAGAGGACAAGACCGGAGAGCAAGCCCCACTTGTCTTCACCGGGAGCGATGAACTGGTCTGTAATGATCTGCGCCCCATTTGCGAAGTCACCGAACTGCGCTTCCCAGAGTACCAGAGCATCGGGGTAATCGCGACTGAATCCGTATTCAAATCCCATGACCGCCGCTTCGGAGAGAGATGAATTGTACACGTCAAACCATGCTTGGTCCGGATGAACATGCTGAAGAGGAATATATTCTTCTTCATTTTCGACATCGATGAGCACGGCATGTCGGTGACTGAATGTTCCGCGTTTACTATCTTGACCGCTGAGCCTCACAGGGATTCCATGTCCCAACAGCGTGCCGAAGGCAAGGAGTTCCGCCATTCCAAAGTCAATCGGGATCTCCCCGGCTCCCATTCGTGCACGCTGCTCGAGCAACCGCGTCACTTTCGGATGAACGGAGAAGTTGTTCGGCGCTCGCGATAACACTCCGGCAATCTTCCGCAGCTCTTCGGCGGGAACACCTGTCTCGATCTCATCGTAGCTTCGACGGTGAGGACCACCTTTGTAGCGAGACCAATACTCCGGCAGCGTGACTAACCGAGGCTTTTTCTCCAGTGAGGCGGCTTCATCCTTTGCCGTACTGTATTCAGTTCGTGCTTTTTCAATAAATGTGTCCGCAACCATGTCACACTTCGATGCATACGTCTTCCAGAGCGGCGGATGATCCTTGATCACCTTATAGAGCAGCGGCTGGGTGATGGTCGGATCATCGACTTCACTGTGACCATGTCGACGGAATCCGACTAGATCGACGACCACGCTGCTGGAGAATGTATACCTGTACTCAAGCGCGATGGCTCCAACGCGTACGACTGCATCCGGATCTTCCGCATTCACATGAAAAATTGGGATCGGTAATCGTTTTGCAACATCAGATGCAAACCGGGATGAATGCAACTCGAAGGGTTTTGCGGTAAACCCAAGAAGATTGTTCGCGATGATGTGCAACGATCCACCAACTGAAAAGCCGTTCAGCGTTGCAAGGTTCAACGTCTCAGCCGTGATGCCCTGTCCTGCAAAAGCCGCATCACCGTGAATCAGGATGGGCAGCACCCGCTTCATACCCTCTGTTCCAACGCGGGTTTGTTTTGCTCGCACTCGACCCAACGCGACCAGGTCTACAGCTTCGAGGTGACTCGGATTTGATACAAGCCGAACTTGAAGTGATTGTCCTGTAGGTGTCCGATACTCGCCTGTTGCACCGACATGGTACTTCACGTCACCTCCACCGAGGACGCTCCGCGGATCAACATCCTCAAATCCCGCGAAGATATCTACGGGTGCTTTTCCAACAATGTGCACCATAACATTCAACCGTCCGCGGTGGCTCATTCCCATTACCGCTTCGATTGCACCATGCTCGATAGCGGCTGCGAGAATCGCATCAAGGAGAGGAATCAGCGATTCGAGCCCCTCCAACGAGAAGCGTTTTGTGCCTGGGTACCGCGCGTGCAGAACTTGCTCGAGCACTTCGGCGCGGACAAGTCGCTCGAGGATGGTTCTCCTGTCGGGTACAGATGGTTCGGCTTCCATTCTCTTCTGTATCCAGCGTCGACGTTCACCATCAGGAATGTGCATAAACTCAACGCCGACACTTCCACAATAGTACTTTCTTCCCTGCTGTGCATCGGTACTGTCAAGTTCGAGCTCCGGAACTGCACACGGTTTGATCGTCCCGAATGGATCAATTCGTGCTTGAAGGTACCCCCATCGACGAAATGTATCGAAGACTTTTTCTTTTTCAATTGCAGGTTTGTTCATTCTGTTAGTCAATAACATGAAACCACATGTTACTCATTCTCAACCTGGAATTTGGTTTGATCCCATCAAACTCGCAAACGAACCGATGTGCACTTCCTTTTCCGTCAACGACTCACAGCGGCGGTCGATGTCAGCATACTCAATTAGCCACCGTTGACGAAAGAGGTCGTAGGCTTCCTGAGTTGTCCAACGGTCTATGGTGATGTAACGTCCGGCTCGACCGACATCGCGGTGCAACGCGGTGCCAAGATAACCATCTCCTCGGCGGAAGAATTGCACCCACTCTCCATCCTGTCCGTACACTTGCTCGAACTCTTCTTCACAACCAGTCCTAACATGAAACTCCCAGACGATCACGTACATTATTACACTTCCTGGTGCTCATGCGATTTTGTGGCCATCGCTGCTTGAACGAACGCCGTTACCAGCGGATGCGTGATTCCGGTAAGCGCGGTCAACTCCGGTTGATAGAGAGTCGCAACGAAGAACGGATGTCCGGTGAGCTCTATTACTCTCGCATCCCCGCTTCCATCAACACCGCTAATGGACATCCCGTGCTGTTCAAGAACAGGAAGAAGCTTGGGGTCACAACCGAAACTACAATGATACTCTTCAAGCGTTTCCGTCACGGCATAAATCCGCGCTATCCGCGATTTCTCCCGGAGGTGAATAGCCCCCTTCACACCAACAAGAGAGCAGCTAAGGGGGACAACCACCGGAAGCACGGCAGTCGGATTTGACTCCGTGTGATCAGCATTCTGAAGTCCGAGAACATTTCGCGCAAACTCGATGATTGCATGTTGGAATCCACCACAAGTTCCGAGGAACGGGACATTACGTTGGCGAGCGAAGTGAATCGCATGAAGAGCTCCATCCATATTCTCATAAGGACTGCCGGGAACGCACCATAATGCATCGTGCCGGGAAAGCATCTTATCATGATTACGATAGAGATCGTTCGTGTTCAACCACGATGATCGCACCCTGCAACATAATTCTCGCGAGGAAAACTCTAGAGCTTTTGGTATAGCAAGATGCGCTCGCACGTCCGGATTAAAATCGCCAACAAGACCAATGTTCACTGGGTCCTTCATCGTTCGGAAAGAGAAGACTTATCGTGCTTCATCAATTGAGAAATGAGGATTCTCAATGATCCCAACAGTGTTCCCAAATGGATCCTTGACAATCGCGACGCGAATTCCCTCACCAACTTCTTGAACTGGACTGTGTTGCGTCGCTCCCAGTTCGAGAAGCTTCTTAAAACTTTCATTCGCATGTGCTACACCCCAGTACGCCACCTCATGGCTACCCGTCGGGGAGACACCTGTCATATCAGGATCAAGCCCGAGTTCAAATCCACCAACGTTGAATCCGACATAAAAGGGCTGATCGAAATATGGTTTCTTTCCGAGCAAGGCGGTGTACCATTCTTTTGCTTTTTTGATATCGTTAGTATGATAGATTACGGTTCTTAAACCCAGAAACATCGTGTTTTCCCCTTTTCATTCAGATTTGAAGGCATCAACATTCTCTTTGTTTCCGTAAGGAAGTGTTCCTGTTGGAATACAGTTACCGCAAATGTTACGCATTTTTTTTGAGAAAAGCATAGTGATCCAGATCTAACCCGGCGTTAACCTCCCTGAATTTTTTGGTCAACTCCTTGACTTCAAAGTGTGAATTCTTTACCTTTTGAGAAGCTGGATCCCTTCGTGAAGGGAGAAGGAAACTGATTTCACGGAACCGATCGTGCGCCTGGATGAAGTAGACGCAAGTCAGTAACAGTTGCTCGCCATGTGTTCACTCATGAAGCTTTGATAATACATAGACATTCATCTCATGTGCCATTTTACTATCTGAATCCCATGAATAAACATTCTGTAGTCTCTGGACCCCGACAAGTATCCAAAACGTCCCCTGCCCTACATCATCGACTCGCTTGGGTAAGAGTGTGGTCGAGATTCTTTACTTGCTGTTTCTTTCTATTCTGTTCGATCACAGCATCGATAGGTCAGCAACAGACACAGGCTCCCGCCGTTCGTGGTGGAGAAGAAGAAAGCGGTGATGAGATATTAGCACGAGAGAGATTTTTCTATACGCGGCGAGCCGGAGGACCCGGAAAGACTATTCCAGACGATGCCTACGCGAAGGCTGTTGCTCAAGCAATGCCCCTCCTCTCGAAAGATCGCACCGGATCCAGGGCGATCTCGGCTACGGTACCGAGCTGGGTCAGTGTCAATCCTTCAGGAATGTTTTATCAGCGAACCGGCTCAAACTATATTTCGGGACGAACTAATTCCATCGCTTCCCATCCGGCTCATCCAAATACACTCTATATCGGCGCAGCGGGCGGTGGAGTGTGGAAAACAACCAACGGCGGTGCTTCCTGGGCACCGCTGACAGATCATCTCACCGCGCTCACGTGCGGCGCTGTGGCCGTCGATCCCAACGACAGTAACGTGGTATATTTCGGGACTGGAGAATTAAATTATTCTCTCGATAGCTATTACGGCGACGGTGTGTTTAAGTCCACAGACGGCGGAACTTCTTGGACAAAGATTGCCACGACATCCGTCGGTCGATATATCTCACAAATCGTGATCGACCCGACAAATTCGAACAACGTTTATCTATCAGGATCGTACGGTGTATACAGGTCTGCAGATGCTGGATTGAACTGGGGCATCACCGGCAGTGGCTCAAATGCAAACTGCCTTCTCCTTGATCCGACGAATCCCCAAATTCTGTACACGACGAAAGGAGGCACATCCACAAACAGTATTCGCAAGTCCACCGATGGAGGTGGATCGTGGGTTACCCTTACGAATGGTTTACCTACTGCCAGTATGGGTCGGACACAGCTTGCCATGGCACCAAGCAACACAAGCATTATCTACGCGAGTATCTCCAACAGATCAACAGATAATTTATTGGGAATCTACCGCACCACGGACGGTGGCAGTAGTTGGACACTCCAATCTTCCGCTACAAATTACCTCGGCTCTCAGGGATGGTACGATAATGCAATCACGGTCAGTCCAACCAATCCCGACATTATTTTCGTTGGAGGATTGGATATCTACGGATCTACCGATGCTGGGGTAAGCTTGGCGCAAAAGACGGTTTGGTATACTACATCGTCAATGAATATGTCTCATGCAGATATACATTTCCTCGGCTTCGTAGGATCGACATTGTACTGCGGTTCCGACGGAGGTGTATATAAGTCGACTAACAGCGGAGTCGCATGGTCTGACCTGAATGCAACCCTCTCGACACTTCAGTATCAAAGTGCAGACTATGATCCTACGAATACACAGCGTCTTTATGGTGGAACACAAGACAACAACCTCGAAACCTCGACGAACGGAGGAGGCTTGTGGATCCAACGGACCACTGGCGACGGTGGTTACTCGATCGTCGACCCGGTATCACCCAACATTGTCTATGGACAATATGTAGGAGGCTCGTTGAAACGATCAACTGACTACGCAGTGAGTTTCACTGAGATCAGTCCAAGTGGTTCCAGCGGTGGGTTGTTCTATAATCCGTACGAGATCGCGCCGGGCGATCATAACACTATTGTCTTTGGACGCGGCGATATCTGGAAAACCACATCAGCGTCAACTGCTACAAGCTCAAGCGGCTGGACGCAGATACGAGGAACGATTGGAGGCAACGTCTCTGCTATCGGCATCAGTTCTTACGATACCTATAAAATCTATATCGGAACAGATAACGGAAGGATCCTTATCACGACAGATGGTGGCGCAAGCTGGACGGATAAATCGGGCTTTCCCTATATCAGTGATCTCGCCGTGGACGAGGACGATGCCGTTTGTTATGCTTCCTGCGGCGGCTTTGGCTCTACCCATATCTATAAGACAACCAATAGCGGTTCGACATGGACGAACATCTCCGGGAATTATCCGAACATACCCGTCAATTCTATTGTTCTTCGGACGACGTCCCCGCGGATGATCTTCATCGGTACAGATGTCGGCGTCTATCGTTCCACAGATGACGGAACAACGTGGTCATCATTCAACAATGGTCTCCCGGCTGTCGAAGTGTTTGATTTGAAGTACAAAGAGGGAAACAAGTTACTGCTCGCGGCAACACACGGTCGCGGTTGCTTCACATACGATCTCACGAATTTTGTTCTGAGTGTCGCGCCTCGCTTGCTCACCTTCGGCAACGTGTTTGTTGGCTCGAGCAAACTCGATAGCGTCACGGTAACCAATTCCGGATCTTCGACGGTGAATTTTTCTTCCATATCATCCGACAAAGCCGAGTTTAGCGTTTCGCCACCGAGTGCCAACATTCCCCCTTCAACCAGCCAGACATTTTACATCACTTTTACACCAACGCCAACGGGAAACACAACAGGCAATATTATATTCACGAGTGACGCTGCGTCGTCTCCCGATACTGTGAAAATCAATGGCTACGGCGGAGTCGGAACAGTGACCGTTGTGAAATTGAATGATACCGATGGCGACTCGACCACAACGGGTGATCGCGTCGTGAAGCGATGGCACCTCATTGTCTACCAAGATTCCGTTTCTCCCGGCAATCTTCTTGCCGCCAAAGACTCGACGCACTTGCCGGTGTTCGTACCGAAGGTAGGAACCTACATCGTTGCGGAAGCCGATAGTGGTATTCCTTGGATCCGTCTGAATGGTAATCGCTCGCTGTTCGATACGATCACCGTGCAGAATGGAGCGTCGCTCGCGGATACAATCGTTAATTCAAAATTTTCGATCACCACCAGTGTCGCAGGCGGATGGAACATGCTGTCGAACCCCGTCGTTGTCCAGGACAATGCCCTCTCAGTGCTGTTCCCGACGTCAATCTCGATGGCATTTTCCTACGTCCCGAACTTCGGGTATGCTGCGAACTCTCAGCTTCTCAATGGTACCGGCTACTGGGTGAAATTCCCCTCGAGTCACACCGATGCTATCCCGGGGCACAGCATCTCATCGACAACTCTGGATGTCAGTGTCGGCTGGAATATGATCGGCTCGATCACAACGCCTGTGCCTACCTCATCAATCGCCCAGAATCCACTCAACATTGTACGATCAGCATACTTCACGTATGATCTGGGCTATCATCCCTCAGACTCGATCGCCCCGGGCAGAGCGTATTGGGTCAAAACAGCTCAAAGTGGTCAACTTACGTTAGCGGCAGGCGGAATTTCTTTCTCTACGACGCTCGCTAAACCGATCTCTGAAATACTCTCATCGCTCAACGCGGTCACGATCACCGATCAGAAGGGAAACGCTCAGACACTCTACTTCGGCGCTACTTCTGAGTCGATCACTGCGCCCGAGATGTTTGAGATGCCGCCACAACTTACTGCCGCGTTCGATGCCCGGTTCGGATCGAACAGATTACTCGAACTCTACTCCCCCAACACCGATGCAGCACAGGAATACCGCATCACAATTACATCGGCGGAGTATCCTCTCACAGTTCGATGGAAGTTGAGCGATGGGGTCACGCAACACGTCTCGCTGAGCGACGAGCTGGGAAAGTCATTCAGTATATCAATGGATCAAAGCGATGGGAGTTTCATCGTGCGTGATAAGAAGATCCATCTTCTCACGTTGACGGTTCACCCAACCTCCATCCCGACGGAGTTCGCTCTTCAGCAAAACTATCCGAACCCATTTAACCCGAACACTGTTCTCCGATATCAGCTGCCGGTAGAAAGCAAGGTTCTTCTAAAGATCTATAACACGATCGGGGAAGAAATCAAAACGCTCGTTGATGAACATCATGATGCGGGATATCAATCAGTTCGATGGGATGCGATGAACAACGCACAGGAACATGTGGCAAGCGGTCTCTATTTTTATCGACTTCAAGCAACCGGAGTGGCGGATCCTTCCAGATCATTCGCGCAGGTGAGAAAAATGCTACTGCTCAAATGAGGTCGATACTTCGGCAGCGCTTTCTTCACGTATTGCAAAAGTATGTTGGGTCTTCTAATTACGTTAGAGGGGAAATCACAACCCGTTCTCCGTCAAAAAAAATAACAAAGGGGTGGTATATTTTTCTCCTGCTCGCATTGCAAGTTCCATCGTGCAAAAAGGACGATACTTCCGTAAACCCGCAGCCACCGGTAGAGCCGAAGTTATCGAGTATCCAGGCACAAATTTTTGATGTGAACGGCTGTTCGACGACAACATGTCATGGGGCGAGCGCGTCAGGGGGGTTGAAGCTTACTACGGGAGTCTCGTTCGCGCAACTCGTTGACGTGCCGAGCACTAATGACGGAGACCACCAGCCACCATTTGTGAGAGTAAAACCGGGAGTTCCTGATTCGAGTTTCCTGGTGATCAAATTAACGGCACCATCACCTCGGCAAGGGAGCTTGATGCCGCGCGTCGGCAGCAAACTTTCTGATGATAAAATCAACGCAATCCGCACCTGGATTCTTAACGGTGCACAAAACAATTAGGATCATATTATGAAGCTCAATACACTACTGTACATTTGCGTCACGTTGAGTCTGCTGTCATGCAAGAAAGAAACCGTCACGCAGCCGTCGGATCCCGCGGTAAACGACATCCAACTCCAAGCGCCGCCTGCTGGTATGGGGGTGCAGATCGGCGTACCGGTGTTTGAAGTCCCTCAAGGGAAAGAAGTCCAGCGAGATTATTACCTGACGTTGTCGAGTGATTCGGACATGTACATCAACAAGGTCCAGTTCCGCTACAATGAAGGGAGTCATCACTGTAACGTGTTCAAGTCCGATTCGATCACTAAGCCGTCCGGAACGTACGATGACACTTTCACCTCGCTCGATTTCACTGTTTGGAATATGTTTGCAGCTTCACAAGCAGAATCGTTAGATTGGCAACTTCCATCCGGTGTGGCAATCAAGTTGCGAGCACACCAACAGATTTGCATCCAGAGTCATTATGTGAACGCAACAACGCAGTCTACGCCCTTCTCACGTGCGAAAGTGCTGATCAACTTCTGGACGATCCCGCAAGCGCAAGTGACAGCGCAGGTCGGATTGGTCTTCGCTTCCAATATCCTGATCAATATCCCACCGCAAGACTCGCTTACTACAAGGAAGCTGGTTCGGGCAATACCATGGGATATCAACATCCTGACGCTGACGGGACACTTCCATAGCCGTGGGAAAAACTTCTGGGTAGACCGCTACACCACGAGCGAGGAGATCTACCGCAACCAGACATGGGATGAACCGCCGGTGAAAATCTTCCCGGGGACGGGGTATGCACTTCCCAAAGACGAACAGATCGTATACTTCTCCCAATTTTATAATACAACGAGCGACACCATCCACATGGGACCGCACGTCGAGAATCAGGAACACTCCAATTTGTTCATGACGTTCTACCCCGCGCCTTTAGACGGGAAGACGATCTACGATATTGATCGTGGCTGGTAGGATTCTCGTGCTCTCGTTCCGACGCTTTGCGTCGGAGCAAGCGAAGAAATGAATGTCTTCTCGCTGATTTATTTCAGGAGAAGTAGCTTGCGAGTTGCTCGGTAAACTTGTTTGCCAGAAGAACTAACAACAGTCATCCTTACGGAATAAAGCATCCCCGCAGCAAGCTGCGGGGTATTAAGGGCGTAGCCCAAATTCGGGTATTAAACCCGAAGGGAATAAATGTCAAGCAATTTCGAAAATATTTTTATACTTGCGGATCTTCGCTCTCGTTCCGACGCAGAGCCTCGGAACGAGAGAGTTCCTCTCTCGCTGAACCTCAGCGTCGGCACGAACGAGATGAACACTACGAATACAATAGATCGATATATTGCTTCGCACTTGATTCCCACGTGAAGCGTGCCCGTGCTGCTTCCTTACTGACGCGTTCCCATTGTGGTTTGTCTTCGAGAAAGATGGTGATGGCGCGACGTGTCACCGCAATCAGATTATCCACTTGGTCCATAAGGGTCGCACCGGAAAACCGAAATCCATTCACATTATCAATCACGGTATCCTTCAATCCTCCCACAGTGTTCACGATACACGGCTGTCCGTCGCGCATGGCAACCATCTGACCGATGCCACACGGCTCGAACGAGCTTGGCATCATGAACATCGTACCATTGGCAAAGAGGGCCGCGGAGAGTGGCTCCGAATATGCCTTAATGAACAGAAATCGGTCATGATGTTGGAAACATTGCTCAAGCTTCTCTTCATAGTCAGGCGTGCCGGTCCCCAGCACGATGTAGACGCCATTCACGGTTTTCAGTGTCTGCAGCAATTCATCCATTGCACTTCGTTCCCGCGATCCGGGTTCAAATAACAATTTGACTTTTTGCTCAACGATACGCGTGACACTCGTAAGGATACATGAAGGCTGACTATCCTTGAGTTTCTCGACGCGATCAGTGAGTTCGTTGAAGAATTGATTGCCCGGTTGCTTGATTTGCGGTTTGATTTCCCGGAGGATCAGTTCACACAATTCCTGAAACGACATACGAGGAACATTGCGACCAGCAGGATATTCAATCCCATTCAGGATCCCATACAGGCGTCGCTCTTTTTTCGCACCTTGCAGTTCTCCCTCCAACCCTTCTCCGAGATAGAGACCGTTGTGTCGATCGCTCGGCTTTAAGATTTCTTCGGCGTATGTTGGGGAGACAGTGTGTACCTTCGTTGCATATCTGACGCCTGCCGTCATCGGTGTGAACGTCGGCTCGTTATACCGTGGATCTTTCCACTCCGAAATCCAACCTTTGTCCAAGAAGAGCTCAGGGAACCAGCTCTCGACGGAGGCGTATGATCCTCTCATAGGACGTGTCCCTTGAATGGCGAGGTTATGAATTGTGAAGACCGACTTGAATGACTTCAAATGCGCGAACGCTGGATGTAGTTCTCGCAACAAGAAGTAGGTCGCCGCGTGCCAGTCGTGCAGATGTACGACGAATGGCTGTGGAATTTGGTTAAGGTATTGTCCGACTGCGGAGCAAAAGATGGCGTACTTTGTTGAATCCTGTGCGAATGGATGGTTTGGTGGATCGTTGAAATAGATCGGTTCGCCGCGGATCTCGCGATGCTCAAAGACAAGGTGCGTCACGCTTTCACACGTGGATTTTGGTCTGACCTTCCAGAATTCACCCTTCACTTCCTTCCCACCAAAAGGAAAGGTGATCTGACAATAACGCTCCGATGGGTTCTGTTTGTGTAGAAATCCATACGACGGTGTAATGATCGTTGTTCGCCAACCCAAGTGCGCGAGGGCTGTGGGGAGGTCGCGGACAACATCTCCAACCCCACCGACTTTTCCGCCCTTCAGCGCGTCGTTCTCCGAGGCGAGCATGATAACATGATTCATCGGTTCATTGACTCAATGAGACAACGGGACAATTTCATATCACCGTTTCATCCGGTATCGACGCATCCTTCATCACGATAACAATCCCATTTCGAATCCAATAGCCTTCACTTTCCTTCTCGATATTCTGCACGTTGTCTTTGTTGATAATCTTGACGTTTTTCCCGATGCGCGCGTTTTTATCGATGATTGCATTGCGGATGATCGTGTTCATGCCAATCCCCAGAGGCGGTATGCCGGCGGCATGGTCTGCCATTCGCTCGCTTTCCGATTGGTAGTAATCCGATCCCATCATCAATGCATGTTCCAGCGAGGAGTTTTCTTCAAGCCGTGTGCGGATGCCGACGACCGAGTTCACCACGTTCGAACTCTTGATGATGCAGCCATCGCAGATCATCGCTTCGTGGATTTCACTGTTGAGAATCTTCGTTGGCGGCAAAAATCGAGGACGTGTGAAAATGGGAAAGTCTCCATCGTAAAAACTGAACGAGGGCTTCGGCATCCGAACGAGATCGAGATTTGCGCGATAGAACGTCTCAATTGTTCCAATATCTTCCCAGTACCCGCGAAACATGTAAGCATGCACATTGAATTCGCTGATCGCGGACGGGATCACATGCTTGCCGAAATCAGTGTGTTGAGGATGTCTCTTCAGCAGTTCGATCAGCACATCTCTCTTAAAGATATAAATTCCCATCGACGCAAGGTATGGTGAACGCGCGGCTGCCTCAGGCTCAAGCCCCAACCGGCGAGTATCCACCTTCATCGACGAAAGTCCCGCGCCTGTTGGCTTCTCTTTGAAATCGATCACCCGGTTCTTCTCATTGACCTTCATGAGACCGAAATGTGTCGCGCGTTCTTCATCGACAGGCACGACTGAAAGCGTCACGTCGGCATGGGTATTGCAATGGTGTTCCAGGAAGAGGCGGTAATCCATTCGATAAAGATGGTCACCGGAAAGAATGAGATAGTTCTCAGCCTTCCAACGATCCATGATCCACAGTGTTTTCCGCACAGCATCGGCAGTACCCTGAAACCAATCAGGACTGGAAGGAGTTTGCTGTGCCGCGAGCACGTCGACAAATCCCTTCATGAATGGATAGAAGCGGTACGTGTTGGCAATGTGCTGATTGAGCGATGCCGAGTTGAACTGCGTGAGGACATAAATTTGTAGGATGCCAGAGTTAATGCAATTGCTCACCGGTATGTCGATCAACCTATACTTGCCGGCAAGCGGGAGCGCCGGTTTCGCGCGGTGCTTGGTTAATGGATAAAGCCGCTCGCCACGTCCACCTCCTAAGATAATTGCTAACGTGCCCTCTTGCATGTCCCTCCGGTCCTCATATGATGGTTGATAATTGACTTAGACTTTGAGAATTGCCTCTCCGGTTGTTGTGGCGAAGATACGCTTCAGGGCTTCGAATTTATACGCACATTGGTCGGAGACCTTTAAGATGTGGCACAGTCGATTGTATCCCGCACTCGTTTTGTTCGTTCCCGCCGTTCCCATCCGCATCTGATCGAAGGACTCTACGATGAACAGCCACCACATCAATTCTTCAAAGGATTCTTTGTTGTAGTACGTGACATTGTTATAGACGTTTACTTTGATTCGATCCAGAACATCGGGCTGCTCCAGCAATTCCGCAAAGGGACGATAATCATCCCGTCTCGTGAAATCCATAAATATTGTCTGATGCTTCAGAAGGATGCGCAGCAAGGCGAGATCGTCATTCAGCTCATCGCGTGATCGCCCGGCGTTTTGAAATATCCGTTCAAAGGCTCTTGCAAGATCAAGTTGTTCGAAGACGTCGGTACTGGCGAGTCGCGAGAGCCGTCGCACGACGAGCCACGATATAAGAATGAGAATATTCCGATGGTCGGACCTGTTGCGGGATTCTATACCCCATCCTGACACATGCGATATCTTGCTCGAATTTCTCCCTTTGTCAAATTTCCACAGAGATTCATGGGAGAAGAATTCCGCAAGTTCTATGAGATCGGTTTTGAACTCAGCCGCGACAACAGAAGTATCTGCTTCGGTTGGGCTCAGCATTGCCGCCAGCGTCAATAGGTGCTGAACCTTCTGCACCACTTGATGTATTTTTTGTTCACGGGACTTCGTAGCCTTTGCCTTAGGAAAACAGACCTGCACAATATCGCCCACGACTTGCTTGCTAAGGAGCTCGCCCAAAGCTGTGTGGACAGGCGCAAGTTGATACTCCTTCAGCGCCTGCTGCATATCCGGAACACCTCGTCCCTGTACGTGGTGAGCCAGACCCCGATATGTTCCCGTTGTATCGTGGATCTCGCGAAAGTCCTTGAAGATCTGATACTGGAATGCCTTCAGCTCGATATAAAGTCCCTGCTCATGAAACTCACGTCCTGAACGGAGAAACTCCATGGTTGATTTCCGATCCCGGAAGATGTAAAAATAATTTTCATCTTCGCGGATCCCGAGGGCTTCTGCTAACGATCTCCGGGAGATAGTAGGTTCGTCAGTTGATCCGATATTTCTACCAATCGACATCTTGATCCACCCCGCCGTCTCTGCATATGTATTGTGGTAGCATATGATAGCTCGCTCATCTCCAGATCTGTTCGAGTAGGCAAGAATGTTTTCGTTGAGATTGCCATGGGCGTCAATGAAGTCATACAACTCAAAATGGGTCACCTGACTGAAGAGATGTCGCTGCTTCATCAGTGGAAAGATTTCCTGCTCGTGTCTCCAAATCAGATGTTGATCCGGCTGCTCGTTGTAATATGCGCGCTTGTACTCCATACCGTACTTTTCTGTGAAGCCCTCGATCTGTCCATGACCGAACATCGGCAAACCCGGAAGGGTTACCATCAACAGGCACACACCAAAATATTTATCGTCCTTGCCGAACTGTGCAATTGCCGTCTCTTCATCAGGATTGCTCATGAAGTTCACGTAGCGTTTGAGGATCTCCGGATTGTAATGCATCGTGTTCTTTATCAGCGCGCGATACTTTGAGTTTTCCTCTTTCATCAGCATGTGCATGAAGGCGCTGTTGTAGACACGATGCATACCGAGCGATCGAACGAAGTACCCTTCGAGCAGCCAGAATGCTTCAGCAAGCAGGAGCGTATTGGGGATCTCTGCATTGATGCGATCGACGACGTCTCTCCAAAATTCCGACGGTATTGCTCTGTTGAATTCCTCTGCCGACATTGCGTAATCGGAGCGGGATGGGATCGCGCCGCCCGTTCCAGGCTGAGGAAACCACAAACGCTGGAAGTGTTTTTTCGTCAACACCATTGCCGCATCGAAGCGGATGATAGAAAATTTTCGCGCGACATGAGCGATCGTCTGGAAAACAGCTTCGCGAACCTCGGCTTTAAGAAAATTAAGCTGGGCAGTATCGTTCCATGGCATGTGGGTGCCGTCGTTTCCATGATAGATGTACCGAACGTCCCCCGTACGGTGATCGGTTCGCCGGAAAACCACAGCCGCATCGCTTCGATTCCAATATCCATCCTCGATGCGGAGATCGATGTCTGAATTTCCCGATAAGTTCGGTCCGGTGAACCTATAGTTGGGAAACGGGGGGAAGTTGGCTTCGATAAAATATTCAGGATGGTCGATGACCCATTGTGAAAACATTCCCATGTGATTCGGCACCATATCGCCGGCAAGCCGGATTCCGCGTTCCCACGCTCGACGTCGCAGGTCCTGAAATGCAACTTCTCCGCCAAGGTCGGTGGCAATTTCGTAGGTGTATACTGAGTAAGCAGATGAAACCGCCTCCGGATTACCGCTCATTTGCTTGATCGTTTGAGAAGCGGAGCTTCGTTCCCATACGCCGATCAACCATACGCCTGTGAAATTCCATCGTGCAAGTTGATCCAACTCTTCGTCTGGAATTTCATTGAGCTTCGTAATTGCGCGTTGGTATTTTCTTGACAACTGATCGAGCCAGACATACATATTCTTCGCGATGATCACCACGTTCGGCATCCATTCCCGATCAGACGTGAATCGCTCGAGGTCTGCCGCGTCGAGTCCGCTGATCTCACCGTCCTGATATGAGGGAACAACTGTCGGTGCCTTTCCACCGCCCGCAAGGAAGAGCATCCTGTTGTCCTCTTCCATCAAGTCGCCTGCGGTCAGCATTTTGTTCAGATACCTGTCAGATAGAATCATGCCCCATCTACGTTTGATGTATGCGAGTTGACCTTCGAGGCTATGAGGACTTGCAAGAATAGGAGCCCGGAGAAGATCGAAAATGAAGAGGTTCTCAGGACCGAACGGTTTC
>JACOSX010000149.1 GCA_016178625.1 Ignavibacteria bacterium | reverse complement strand
CGTATCCATTGAGGCAAATGTGCCGGAACGGGCGTAGGGCGGTGTTTCGGTAATCGTAGGCCGCACTTCGGAGGGAATGGTGACGATGTTCTTGTCCCTGATTAATTGGATAATCCCCTCAATGGTTTTCTTCGCATCTGGAATCAAACTCGTCTCGGTTGGATGCTCATTCGAGAGTGACTTCATCACTTCCGCAGGATTCTTCGAGGGATCGATTTTCCGTGCCGTCTCGATGAAGGCGTTGTAGTCCTTTTCGAGATTGTCCTCGCCGATTGCCAAAACGCGATCGAGAGGCGTATCGACCATTTCTTCGTACAAGAGTTTCTTGGAAAAATTATCCGGACCGATCGCATACGCTCCTTTTGACCTTGGGAGCAGGGTTTTTTCGAGCCAATCCGCCGCATCAACAAGGGAGTTCGCCGCGGCGGTATTTGCGGCATTGAAATCTCCAAGCAAAGCCGAATCGTTAGCGGCAGCGTCCTTTGCCCAATCGGTGACACTCTCTTTGAAAAATCCGACCGATCCGTGGGCGATACGAAACGCAAGATCGGTAAATTCATGTGGAGGGTTTTCGACGTTTTGCTTCATGGCGTCAATCATCGCCGGAACGCCCTTCAGCCGGCCGATAACGGAACGCAGCCGCTCTGCCTTCGGCGCGAAGTTGCGTTTCATCAGATTGTCGATTGTTCCGCCCGGCAAGGAGACGTAGTTCATCGGATTGTGGCGCCAGGTCGCCAACGTTTCGATGTCCAGCAGCTCCGCCCGAATCTGGCTGTCGAGGAGCTCGATGTCGATTGCTTCGTCAGCTGTGCGAGTGGAAGGAAGACCGGCGAGCTGCCGCTGAAGCTGCTTCAGCTTCTCAATACGCTTGCTGAATGCGGCGGCCGAGTAGTCTTCGATCTTGCTGTCGTACTCATGAAAACCAACAGATGTTGCGGCCGAAGGATTCCATTCGAAATAGGCGTTGAAATAGTCGTCGACGAACTGACTCATGGGATTACCTCGGTCTTGGTCCACATTTCGACAGGAACAGCAAAGAAGGAAAAATAATACCGCGCCCCGCTGTACGCTTCGCATTTGCGTATTCTAAATTAGGGATTACCTGCGCAGAGACAATTTTGAAATCGGACGAATCCTGCATCTCAAACCCGAAATCAGAAATCGCAAATTGGACTGTCATGGACGCCGTCCAATCTCAAATTTCTGATTTCGGATTTGAGATCACTACTGTCCGGTTGAGCATTTTTGAAAACGCGGCAAACCTAATCTACTCAGAGACTCTGAAGCAAAATTGGTTTTCCGCGATTTGAAATTAGTTCGAGATAACTCCTGAAATTCATGCCAAACATCTGCTGAAGGAGCTTGAGCATGAACCAGGGGACAACCGTACTCGCGCAGATTATCGCCTTCGTGGACTACGAGTCCTTCCGCAGTTGTGTTCGTCGATATGACGGCGATCGCCGCGTACGGGATCTGTCGTGTTGGGAACAATTCCTGGCGATGGCATTTGCACAATTGACCCATCGAGAAAGTCTCCGCGATATCGAAGTCAGTTTAGCGGCGCATCGGCGAAAACTGTACCATTCTGGTTTTCGTTCCTCGGTCAAACGTTCCACACTTGCCGATGCCAACGAGGGTCGGGACTGGAGAATCTACGCCGACTTCGCGCAGAGCCTCATTCAAATCGCTCGGCCACTCTATGCGGAAACCGATTTGGGATTAGATCTCAAGGCTACCGTCTATGCGTTAGATGCGACGACGATCGATCTGTGTCTGTCTCTGTTTCCCTGGGCCAGCTTCCGCCGCGCCAAGGGCGCCGTGAAACTTCACACCATGATCGATCTACAAGGTTCGATTCCCGTTTTTATCGATATCACCCACGGCAAAGTCGGCGACGTTGACGTGCTCGATCAAATCGTTCCGCAACCGGGTTCCTACATCGTAATGGATCGTGGTTATATGGATTTTCAACGCCTTTACTATCTCCATCAGGCGTTGGGTTTCTTTATTATCCGGGCCAAAGCGGATCTTCAGTTCCAGCGCCGACGGTCGCACGCCATCGACAAGTCGACAGGTCTACGGAGCGATCAGACCATCGTCTTAACTGGTCCCAAGTCGTCTCGGCGTTATCCCGAAGCTTTACGGCGAATCGGGTACTATTCCCAAGAAATCGATAAACGGTTTGTCTTCCTGACCAATGCCTTCTCTCTGCCGGCTCTCACGGTGGCGGCGATTTATCGCTACCGCTGGCAAATCGAACTGTTTTTTAAATGGATCAAACAACACTTGCGGATCAAACGGTTCTTCGGCACTTCACCCAATGGTGTAAAAACCCAAATCTGGATCGCCGTTGCCGTTTATGTTTTGATTGCGATTGTGAAAAAGCGTCTGGGACTGGGGCATTCTCTCTACACAATTCTCCAAGTTCTCTCCACAACACTTTTCGAGAAAACGCCCGTCCCACTTGTGTTTCAGCGCTTCGATGAAGCAATCCAAAATATCGATGGCTCTAAACAACTGATGTTATTCGACATTTAACCGGACAGCAGTGATTTGAGATGCAGGATTCGTCCGATTTCAGATTGTCTTTGGTCCCGTTCGGGTTTACTTCTTGGCTAGCGACCTAATGTAATTGACGACGTTCCAGATATCCGGATCCTTGATCCGGTCTCCCCACGGTTCCATACTCAACTCCGGAGGAACGCCCTCTTTAATAACCTTAAAGATTTCGCCGTCAGTGGATCCGTGTTTCCATTCTGCATCGGTGAGATTAGGCGCCGGTGGGCTGATATCGCTTCCTGAGCCCCCTAGTCCATTCTTCCCGTGGCAGACAGCGCAATACCGCTGGTAGAGCGCTTGCCCTGCGGCTAGGGATTCCGGGGTAGCCGCTACCGGGTTTTTCATCTTGGCGGCTTCAGGATCGCCCTGCGCCATCAATAAGAAATTTGTGAGAGCGGCCAGCAGGATGCCAAGAAATAGCATTCTGTAGAAAAATTCGCGCACGCTGAACCTCCTATTGAGATGTATATTACAAGACGCGAATTGTACCATTACCATCGACGCCCAAGGAGT
>JACOSX010000144.1 GCA_016178625.1 Ignavibacteria bacterium | reverse complement strand
GGGAACAGGGTAATCTGTTCACGGGGTGCGCCAGTGATGTGTTCCATTGTTTATCAGTCGAGTGTATGATAGCACATGAATTGTTTGCTTAATATACAAAAATATGCCCGGAGTTTTTACACAGTCTCCATCCCTTCGGGACCGTGACCGAATTCTGTGCTTGTGTCACGGTGTGGACCGTGACACCTGTGAACCTGAGCCAGTACGGAAGCTGACCATGCGTTGAGAAAATCCCGACTTCTTACTATATTAGATGTGCCCTGCATGACTAACAGTAGAGAAACAATCCCGCATTAATCTGGAGATCCTCCTATGATTCACATTGCACGACGTATGAACCGCCTCGGCACTGAAACTGCATTCGAAGTTCTGGCTAAAGCCCGCGCCCTTGAAGCGCAAGGGAAACACATCATCCATCTTGAAATCGGTGAGCCCGACTTCGATACCCCGATGAACATCAAGCAAGCGGCAAAGAAAGCGCTTGACGACGGTTTCACCCATTATGGTCCGGCGGCTGGATTGCCCCAGTCCCGCGCAGCAGTAGCCCGTTATGTCTCCGAGACGCGGGGCATTGAAGTACTGCCCGAGCATGTCGTCGTTACCCCCGGGGCGAAACCGATCTTGTTCTTTATCATCCTAGCCTGCATCGATGAAGACGATGAAGTGATCTATCCCAATCCTGGGTTTCCGATCTACGAATCGGCGGTTGAATTTGTAGGAGGGAAAGCTATTCCACTCGTGCTGAAAGAGGAGAAAGAATTCTCGTTCGATATTGAAGACTTGGAACGCCTCATCACGAAGAAGACGCGTATGCTCATTCTCAACTCACCCCAGAACCCGACGGGCGGTGTCCTGACTGAGTCAAACCTCAGTAACATTGCCGACCTCGCGCGCAAACATAACTTGATCGTGCTCTCAGACGAAATCTATGGCAGGATTATGTATGATGGACACAAACATTACAGTATTGCCTCGCTCCCCGGTATGCAAGAACGGACGGTCATCCTAGATGGTTTCTCTAAAACATTCGCGATGACTGGCTGGCGGCTTGGTTATGGTGTCATGCCGGAAGGGCTTGCAAAGCTTGTTACTCGGTTGCAGATCAACAGTACCTCGTGCACGTCAAGCTTCTCGCAGATCGCGGGGATTGAGGCGTTAGCTGGTCCACAGCACGATGTCGAGAAGATGGTGCAGGAGTTCAAACGCCGCCGCGATACCATTGTGGAGGGATTGAACTCTATCCCCGGTATTCGGTGCCACAAGCCGCATGGCGCATTCTATGTGTTCCCGAACATCACCGGCACAGGAAAAACTTCCAAAGAGCTTGCGGACCTTCTGTTAAACGATGCAGGTGTTGCATGTCTCTCTGGAACTGCCTTCGGGAAGCATGGCGAAGGATACCTCCGCTTTTCTTATGCGAACTCGATCCCGAACATCGGAAAGGCGTTGGAACGCATCGCCAAGACGTTGAAGCAGCAGGCTGTTGCTATCTCCTAGGCTCACGCTCTCTCCACGACAACCCTCTTAGCCTTGAATCGATCGGTCTCATCATGAAAAAACTCCTCTTTGTTGACCGTGACGGAACGATTATCCGCGAGCCGCCCGATAAACAGATTGATTCTCTCGAAAAGCTTTGGTTCATCCCCGGCATCATCACCGGATTGAAAACCCTCGTCGATGCAGGATTCACACTCGTCATGGTGAGCAACCAGGACGGTCTTGGATCGAAGAAATATCCGAGAGAGACTTTTCGCGCGGTGCAGAAAAAAATTATCACGCTGCTCCGCGGCGAAGGAATTCATTTCGAGAGGATTTTCATTTGCCCGCATTGGAAATCCGATTATTGTTCGTGCCGCAAACCGAAGATCGGGCTCGTCGACGCGTACCTGAAACGCACGAAGTTCGATCGCATCCACGCCTTCATGCTCGGTGACCGCGAGACGGACGTTGAGTTTGCCCGCAATCTCGGCTTCCACTCTGTACGCCTTACCGGACGAAAACGATCACTCGCTGAGTATAAAACTGACAACGCGCTGGACGCATGCACATATATTGTACGATCAGAAAAGTATTCTGCACGAAAGAGGATGCCTTTTAAGCGACAGGCGTAGTGCGCTCTCCGTTTGTCCTTCGTGCCTTCAAAATACTCCCCTGCATCTTATAACGATTGAGCCGTTGCCGCTTGACCTCAGCGGTGAAGATGGATTGAGTAGTTCGCCGAATCGCGTTTTCACACTCCCGTGTAGGAAGGCAAGTGTCCATAATCCGTTCCGAACTCCAGAAGGGACCCCGATAGTGTGGAGGTTCGGAACGGGGAAGTTGTGTTATGTTCTCCCTTTTGAGTTTTCCCCCCAAAGCACTATATTGAAATGAACGATTTTCTCTTTGGGGTCTATGAGAACCTATACGCTTGCCATCGCCTGGAATTGGGAGTTTGACCAGGATTTCATTGTTGGAATTGAGAAGGAATGTACGATTCGAGGGTTATCGACCTATCGCATCGATTCTCAGAACTTGCATCAGGTACTCAGCGATCTCAAGGCGGGAGCCATTGCGTTTCAAGCATTCTTCGACCGCGCAACAGATGCGGATGTGGGATTTCTTCCTCTCGTCCATCTTTTGGAGAAAGCTGCTGTCTACTATTATATCAACCCATTCCACCGCGTTGTCTTAGCAGTCGATAAAGCTACTATGCATCTGGAGTTGATCACGCACGGTATCTATGTGCCGTACACGATTATTCTCCCGCCGTATAACAGAACAGACGGATTTGAAGTCGATCCATCCGGGTTTGAGCGCGTCGGCCATCCATTTGTGATCAAGCCTGCAAATACGACGGGAGGCGGGACTGGTGTTGTCCTCAACGCCCGGACGCTCAACGATGTCGCGCGATCACGGCAAGATCATAAAGACGATAAATATCTGGTACAAGAGATGATCTATCCGAAACACCTGGATGGCAAACGGGCATGGTTTCGTTGCTATTGTGTATTTAATGAGATTATCCCGTGCTGGTGGGACGATACGACACACATGTATACCGAGCTTCGACCGGAGGAGGAAACACGCTTCGGTCTAGAAGGGCTGCGGACGACGATGCAAACGATCCAGCAGATATGCAAGCTCGATTTCTTTTCCTCGGAGATCGCTCTGACGGATGATGGGCGGTTTATCGTGGTTGATTATGTGAATGAAGTCTGCGACATGCGGTTAAAGTCGAAGTATGCGAATGGCGCGCCGGACTCCATCGTGAACAGGATCGAGCGCCTCATCGCCGAACACGTTGCACAGCACACCCGCCGGCTTGGCAATGCCGGCATGACGGCATGACGGCGACCGGCTGATGATCCATCGCTTCACGCGCCTGATACTCTTGAAGAAAGAGTTGAACAACAATAACGTATGAAGATCACTCTCTCCAAATTCCCCTCGCTGTCCGGAAAGCCTTTGCACGGATTTCCTCGTTTCGAATTCCACATCCACGCCGATATGCGGAAAAAGTATCAGGTCGATGAGGCGTTGTTTACAACGACAGGGAATGTGATCTTGCCGGATTTCCGAGCGGTGAGAATGCTCACTCACAAGATCAACGCTCAACGCGATCTCAAGAAGCATCCCGAACAGGCAATCAAACCAGGTCAGCTCAATGCAATGGGTCTTATCGATGAGATTTACCATTACATTCTGAGAGTGTATGAAGAAACTGCCAATCCGAAAGTGTTCGCCCGCGCGGTGGCAGATTTCAATCGGTCGCTCGGTGATAACGCCCGCACCTTGCTTCAGGAATTTGGTTCTCTCTTCCCACCGCTCGATGTGTACCGCGGGAGGATGTCATTGGAACAATATCTCGGTGATCGTACGGAAGAGAAAGAACATACTGAACTCGCTCTCGAGGAGCTGATCCTTCTTTATTTTGCAAACTTCAACACCGCTTTTACGCCGTTCAAAGAATTGTTCGATGATGGACAACTGAAAGATAAGACAGCATATGTCTCTGCGATCGATAGGCTGGAG
>JACOSX010000139.1 GCA_016178625.1 Ignavibacteria bacterium | reverse complement strand
GTTTCACGCGGCAACTGGAACTGCGGCTGATAGATCGACGCCAACGGGTTCGATGACCTCCCCTTCGCGATCTGATATGAATAGCTTACGCTCGTTGAAAAGTTTCCGGTAAGCGCCTGGTTCAAAGTAATCTCAAATCCGCGGGCGCTGGCATAATCTAAATTCCTATAGACTTGGTAGTCACCACGACTCACGACAGTTGCCAAATCGAAGATGTCTTTGTAAAACGCGTGTATCGCAAACGCCAAATCATCTGCAAACTGATCTTCAAAGCCAGCTTCATATGCAACAGTCCGTTGTGGCTTCAGGCTTGGGCTGCCAAATGTACTCCCTTTCGATGCGACAAAGGGATCGCGATAATAATTGTCCCGATCCGGATACTGCAAGAAGTGTCCATAGTTGAAATAAAACACAATGCGATCCGTTACCGGATACCCGATGGATAAACGTGGACTAAAGTTACCATGAAACAAATAATAGAAGAATCGCTTCGAGTCTGAAAGCCCCCTACTCACCTTGATAGGGCTACCGTCAGCCGCTACCTTGTCATCGAATCCGAGTGCCTCGACCCATGGCGGATTAGGGGCGCCCTCGATACTGTCTCTCCAGTCGTAGGCAGCCTTCCACGCGTCAACATAATCTTGATAATATACCTGGCGACCAATATCCAAATAATCGTATCGCAATCCCATATGAAGGTTCAACCCTGAAAACTCAATATTGTCCTGAACGTACAGTCCGCCACGGTTGGAATAGTTGTTGATATTCCATCGGAACTCGCCGTATCCAGGATAATCACCGCGCGAATACCTAAGATCAGGATTAGGAGGATTTTGTTGATCCCCGTTCGCGTTATTGAACGGCTTTGTCGGATTAAGAATTTCCGTTGAATTCACTGACTCCAGATTAAACTCAAACCCAGTCTTCAGCAAATGGAGAGGATGTACTTGACTATTAAGATCCACTCTGAACGACCAAACCTTTGTCAACGAATTGTACCATCGCTGGCTTGTCGCAAGATCATTGAACCCATCGTTATTCACATCAAGTTTTTCAGTTGCACTCGAATAATCGGTAGGCTTGATTCCGGCAACATCATTCCCATCTTTGTTCTCGTTCTTAGCAAGATACATGCGGATGAATGAATTGCTTGTAAAAAAGTGTTGCCACGAAAGGTTGTGTTGAATCGAAAGTCCGGCGCCAAGAGCAGAAGAATCTGCGCGATATTTCCAATCATTGTAGTAATCATGCTTCGATGTGAGACTGGCGCGATAGCCGTAGCTCACTTGATCGTTGCCGCTGATATCGTACTTCAGCTTTGAGTTAAATGTAAATGAATTCTTCTGGTTGTCCCTGAATTTAAATCCCATTCCATTGAGAAGACCACCGAGGAAGCCATCCAATTGTATCTTTCGTTCAACGGGGTTGTAAAAGTCATTATGAACGTAATTATACACACCGTCGGCTCGGTCAGCGTCGGCACTCAGGAAGAAGGTGAGGTTTCCGGGAATCTTTGCTCCTAAACCGGGAAGAACATACTTTGAAAGCGGTTCCGGACCGCCCACCGAGAATGCACTGTAGTATTCGTTCTGATTCGTATTGGCGACACGGTCAGTACGATATTGCATTGATCCAGTAAATTTCTCACCACCCGACTTGGTCGTAATGTTGATGATGCCGGACTGGGCATTCCCATAATCAGCGTCAAATCCGCTCGTCTGAACGCTCACCGATTGGATCGAATTCGCGGAAAGCGCAAGGCCGCTCGCGCCTCCTCCAATCACTCCAGACTGCACGCCGGCATAGAGTTGCTGCAACTGGGCATTGGCGCTGTTTGTTGCAACAAGTTCGCCTGAATTCCCTACGATATTGTTGGTCGGAACGCCATCAACGAGATATTGAACTTCATTTGCTCTGCCGCCTCGCAAGAAGAGATTGTTCCCTTGCTTCACAACTCCCGCCTGTAATTTCAAAACATCTTCAACACTCTTTACATTAGGGATACTCTCGATAGATTTTGCGCTGACGTTAACTGTCCCTGTTGTGACGTTACTGTTGACCAGCTTTGCGTCTGCAGTTGTAGTCACCCCACCGATGATAACTTCACTCGAACTTAACTGAAAATTCAATTGGGTGGTTTCATCAGCGCCAATCTTCACATCAGTGAACTCCACTGTGGTAAAACCCACTTGACTCGCACGAACGGTTTGACTCCCGACAGGGACACCGATGATCGTGAATTTACCATCAATGTCGGTTACAGAACCACGCTGCGTACCGACAACAAGAACATTTGCGCCGATGATCGGCTCACCATTACCTTTATCAGCAACCCTGCCGACAATTTTCCCTGTGTTGCCCGCAATAAGAATGCCAGCGAGCGTAAGCATGAAGAAAACGACACCGACAATCCGTACGTGTGTATTCATTGGTGTATTCCTTTCTGATTATTCACCAATATCTTGTAGCGCTTTTCTGAGAATCGACACAGTTGACGGTCGATCAATGAAGTACAGCGGAAACGAGAAATAGACAGTATTAAATGTTACACCGATATATCGTACAGCCATCGGCTGATTCTCAAAGAGGATGCTGTCTTTTTTTGAATCAAAGTTCTGGACAAATTCCCCGAATCCATAAGGATAGGAGAGGTAGGTGTTTGAAAGCGTTCCACCCCACGCTGTATCCAGCTTAGCAGGATCGAGATAGGCGTCTGGATATCCTTGCTGTCCGCGAACTCCAAGAAAGTCTTTAGCACCATTAATCACTCCTCGCGTACCGACATGGATGATATCGGTATAGAAGGTGGTGAGCTGACTATTGAGTGGAGACCTCCACGACCAGCCACTCATAATAAGCTTCCCCCCGACGGCACAGTAATTAAAAAGGATCTGCTGTCGTGAAAAAGTCGAGTAATGATGATTGTTGAAAAACCCATCAACCCCATCTGCAACAAAGATCACCAAGCTATATTTACCAAGGTCTGAGTATGTAACATATTTAGGCTGGAACGGTGGCGGATCAATAACAAGAGTAATGTCGTATTGACCGCTCCTTCCGAGGTCGTCAAGAATTCCCGTATAGTAATTATCGATCATCTCCCGAGTTGGGTGAGAGGCTGATGCACGGGCTGTATCGCTATAATTATTGTCGATTATCAAGATTCTCTTGGAGTTAAAGGGTGGAACAAATGTAGGATATATCGTATGGAAGGTTCGCGATGCGCGCACGGTATCAAGGCCAAGCGAATCACCGTTGGATGCCCGTATGACACGTGTGAAAAACCCGATCGTATCGATCGAACCGAATTCATTGCGCGCTCGCACATAAAATGTATGATCGATTGCGTATGGATCAGGGAAATCAGAAGCAGTGACATACACTTCTTGCTTCGGACTGAAATCTGACCAGGGGATTTTGCCGGTGCGGGCGAGCCAGATGTCTTTGTCGACTACCCACGAATAATCTATTGTTCGGCTATTCGGGTCAAATCCGATGAAGCCAAACCTCACGCCTCCGAACGTCTCCGTCCTGTGAAGGAGTATGAGAGATGTGTCAGGCGGAGGTTCCGTGATCTCGGCATGGGGTGGGGAAACGATCGGAGTTTGAAACGACACTAGGGCGGGCTGATCTGAAATAGCACCAAGGTTGTCGATCGCCTCAATCTCAAATGTGTGAAAGTTCAATGTGTCCTGAGAATCGAAGATGAAAATACCGCTATTCGGGTTGACATGGACAGGAAATTCGTTTTTCGCCCGCAGAGGTGGATTTGAATTTGGCACAACAACATAATCGGAGTTGGATGCAAATACCTTTACCCCGGCTACGAGAATTGAATCACCTATCGTCAATGAATATGTTCTCGCAAGATCGAGCCCCTCCGGAGGTAACGTAGAAAAGAATCTGTATACATCGGGAATCGCTTTGGGATCATCGGTCACTGCCATCAGGGCGAAACCCTTAATGAGAATATTCAAAAGCGTCTTGTAGGGTTTGTACTGAAAGGGATCGTTCTTGCTCAACCGAAAACTCCAACGATAGCGAAAGCCAGTCACAAATCCATCTGGATCGTCCCCGACCCAGTACAACTTTAGTCGTGGGTTCTTCGTGGTAATCGTATCTTCTGGAGGCGGAACATTGGATACGCGCGTGATGGGATGAACATTGGTATGTTCCGGACCACCACCGTTGCACCCCCATCCTATAATAATACCCACACCTAAAAGAACGAAGTAGAGTCTTCCCTGAGCAAACACGCTATGAGCAAAATTCATTCGTCAGATTCCTGTAGATAACTATCGTTTAGTATAAATGGTGTCACTGAATACTGGAAATAAAATAACAGGGACGGAAGTAATACGCGGTGGCCCCTGGGACAAGAGAGCAATCGAGATCGATGGTCAGGGTAATTACCGTAGTAGACAACTCACTCACGCTGAACCGCTTCGGGAAGACGAGAAGAGGATCAAATCCTGGTGGAGCTACTACTGGAATGATCTGATAGCCGTTGAGGTTAACCTTATCCCCTGGCGTTACGACCAGTTCAACGTCAATGTAATCTCCGGGAGGCACCGGGCTCTGACCAATGACAAGTGATGAGTCTCTCGCGCGGAAGTCGAGGGTGTTATAAATGCTCGTCGTCCGGCTTTTGGCGCGTGGATCTGCGTAAATGACCACCCCGCTCGTCAGACTGGATCGCAAAGCCTGAACTTGACTCACTTTGAGAACAAAATTGTTCAGGGGAGAAAAAGGAATTTTATTTGAAATCGTCTTCAAATGTATCTCCAGTGTGCCCGGCAGCGGAGAGGCGTAATCGTACTGGCAACTGATGCTTGAGAAAACAAAGAGGCTGCAAACAATACCGAGAGCAATCAAAGCAACCCAGCGCTTCAAATCCTTCATATCTATAGCTTGTGACAGTTTGGGAGTAGGGTAACTGGTGTATTTTGTAAGATTGAGTATAACAAAAAAAATATTGACAGTCAAGGAAAAAAATGAAAATATAAGGAAGATTTTAAAGTGTTTCATTGTATGATAACTCATTTCCAAAAATCTCGAACCTTCGCATAATATGCGTTAGACATGTAATTTCGCAGATGACGCCCTCAGTATCGACGTACATGAGATGAAATGAAAAAGTCATTGGTTTGATTGTGGAAAGCTTTGTAGATCACGAATTTATTCGTACTTTAAAGTCAGGTATTTAGTTGAAAATTCCCAACTTATTTGCGCCATTGTCGTAGACTCCATTTAATGCAGTGCTAATCAACAGTCTCATTGAATTTGAAAAAAACCAAACAATGCACAATAGAAAGCTTCTCTCGTGGATGATGATTACATATCTCGTCGCAACTGTTATAGGATGCAAGAACGACATCCCGGAACCTCCCCCGAAAGGACCAGATTGGATTGTGTACACTCACGAAAATACTCCCGCACTTCCCATCAACAAGATTAACGCCCTCACTGTGGACGGCGGGGGGAGAGTATGGTTTGGAACCGATAGCGGCGCGGTATCAGTCCTCAGAAATTCATGGGGTGCAATTAAGGACTCCTTAACGTACCTTGAATACTCATCGGGTGCTCAATTCCGGCGCAAGATTGTCAACACGCTTGCGGAAGGAAAGGATGGTAGTCTTTGGTTCGGTTTGAATGGTGGAGGTGTCCGAAGATATAATAGGAACAGTAGTTTTGCAGTCTGGCAACGCTACAGCTCTTCTGACTTTCCTCAAACCATCACATACGATTATATCACAAGCATTGGAGCTGTGAAGTTTCAGAGAGGTGATATTTGGATTGCGACGCTCTTTGGAGTGAGCCATTTTACACCCAGCGAGACCAATCCTGACCAAGGCGTTTGGGAGACTGTCCCTTCGGATAAGTTTCCGGGAAGTTTTGTTCGCGCAATCGGGATCAACCCCATGGATAACACTGTGTGCTTCGGTACAGAACGGGGTGCGGCATTCTTCGATGAGGCTACCGGCTGGAACACATACGATTTCCCTCCAACGTATTCCTCCCCAGTCTTGTCGGTAACTTTTGATCTCTCGAATACCGTATGGTTGGCAAAACGCGACGGCGTAACATCATTCAATCGCACGACAGCCGTGGAGCGCCATTATACGTATGCAAACACAAATGGGAAATTACCTACAGGGTTCATCAACGCAGTGACTACGGACCTATTCTCGACGCGCTGGTTTGGTACGGAGGCAGGTTTAATTAGACTACACGATACGACATGGACAACGTTTAATCATTCAAATAGCCCGCTCCCCAACGACACTGTCACCGCACTTTCATACGACAAGAGAGGCAATCTCTGGATCGGTACATTGAACGGAATAGCGGTCTTTAATGAAACGGGGACCTCTTTCTAACATCTCCGAAAGCCAATCCCAAACATTCTTGAGGTTGAGGTTGCGCTTGACTTAACTCGATCAATGATCGAAAGCTACTCCCTTTCATCGCTGCATGCGGGCAACCTCTGCGAAAGAAATGGTGAGAGGCTTCCCTTTTTCTGAGCCTGAGCTTCGAACAAGCTTTCCATCGACCCAGACAGAATACTTCCCTTCCCTAAACTTAACAGCGACCCGATGCCCCTGGATCAGAACGTCAGCTACCGACAGTGACTTCAGCCTGAATGGGAATGGATCGAGAACGAAGCCACCTTCAAATGGCTGAATGCCCGCAACGTATTTCAAGATGAGATCAACAACCCACGAGTGCATGTAATCATCCACACCGCGGTAAGTACTTGGCTCACCTGTCAATGGATTGTAGTGCTCGAAGCAGTTCGGTCGGTTCGGATCGCCACCGAAGAACATCATTCGAATAAATTTTGTAATGAATTCGACCGTCTTCCTCCGCAGTTCTTGATCCTTGAACCGGATAGCTGCCTGAACAAGCGCTTCAGCAATATGGCTGTTGGTCATGGGCCAGACACGACCGTTCCACGGACAGTTCATCCTCTTCCCTTTCCAGTTACCGACTGCCGAGAAGAATTCATCATCCACACTTGATGATGGAACGGGAAATGCCGTCCAGAATCTCTTAGGATCGAGTAGATTCTTCCTCAAGCCATGCAGATGCTCTTCTCCAACCATATCTGTCATGTACGGGTAAAAACATGTTACTGCCTTCACCTTCGTTCGCCTACCATTCGCTGGATCGATATCGAAGAACATCTCCTCATCAGGGTCCCACATCTTTTCTACTACAGCGGACTTGATCCTATGGGTTTCGATGTTCCACAGTTCCGCCTCATCATCCAGCCCAAGTGACTTCGCGATCCAGCTCAATGTTTGTTTCAGTTGATAAATGTATACGGTGGCATCGACGCCCTTCAATCTGAAGACCTTACCCCAATTCTCTTGGTCTGCATGCGGATTGACGACCGTATAACGGTGCGTGTATTCCTGTCCAGTCTCATAATGGTTGTGGATGTCATACATCCCGCTGATCTCTTCATCGCGTTCACGGTCAAAGTATTGCGCGTACTTTTTTAGTCCCGGATACATCCATCGAAGAAATTCATTTGAAGGCTGAAGGAGGTAAAGTTGGTGGATGGCGTTTCCCCAGTTTGCATGGTAGAACATGTCCCGCCGATCATGGTTCACGTCGATATAGCCGGGCAGGCTTCCATCGTTACGCTGATTCTCGAAAAACGTCAACAAACTTCCTTGTGCAAGATCAGGAGCGTGGCTCCATCGATTCTCCAAAACATGGCACGGCGAACTGTATGAAATGGGTGCCCTGAAGTACCCGATCCCCTCACATCCCGTTGGGTATTTATAGTTCATCTCCTGCCCGTTCATTGTCATTAACTTCAGACCGTACCACCGATACCAATAGTAGCGTGTCAGATACTCGTCGGAGCAATGGAATGACGGAACGCTGGAGAAATGATCGTTCCAATTTTCCTCGCTGACTTTGACCGGATCCTTTTGCTTCGAAATGAAGTGAATGTTCGAATTCGCCTCTGCTCTGTTCGATGCCGCCGCGAAGGACACGACAATGACCTCTTCGCTCTTCGCTCTTACCTCTATGCTCGTATGCAAAGCCATGAAGACCAATCCTTCATCGGTCACTCCACTTAGCCTTATCTCATTCCGCAGTTTCCCCTTTTGAAACCGTTCAAAGAATGGTGTGAACTGCCAGCAGGGCTGGATGGCTGCTCCTTCGCTAAGATTGAGACTGTATGATGTAACTTTTCGATTGATGCCGAAGACACAATCGAATTGGAACTGCGGACGATCGGAGAACTTGACGTGCTTCGTGAATTGTATTTTGTTGTTCTCATACTCGATCTCTGAAAGCCACGATACCTCTTTTGAAGGATGAGTTGGTTGGATTGTCCACGCGACGAGGTGGAGCTTCCGCCGTTTGCGTGAAGTGTTCCCGATGTGAATGACGGAGGTGAGCACGTCGTTCGGCAAGCAGCACTTGTCCTCGGAAATGGCTATATCCGAATTGGGATATGCGATATGCGATGTGCGTGGCCAAACTTCACTCGGATACCGTTTATATCTTACATCGCATATCTCATATCGGCTCGTAAGTTTCGATGGATCCCATCTTCTCTTCACTGCTCGCAGAGGGATCTCCACGCCGTCTTTATCAAGGATCGTCCACGTGAACACCGGCTCGATCTCAAAATTATAGTAGTGCGCCTTGTCCCAGAAGCCGGGATAGTCGAGCCAGACCGGAAACGGAGGCGCCCAAATAAGCCGGTTCCCGCCGCCGAGATACCATTTGTCTTTGCGAGAGAGGTATTTAAGTGGGTTGAGTCTTTTCATGTCAGGATTAGAACTCCGATTTCTTTCTCAGTCACAGCATTATTAGAAATCGGAGTTCTTGGCTTAGGCTATTTCAACTGTATCACAATCTCTTTCCGGATGAATTCTGGCTTGGGCTTGTCTTCAAAGATAATCCTCAGTTTGCCCTTCTCGTATTGTGCGCCAGAGACACGAGCGGCGCTATCCAAGGATATACTCAGCTCGTAGCTGTGATTGCTCAATCCTTCGACGGTCAGATACATCTTGTTATTATCTGATCTAACTGAAACGATTTTCAACGAACGATCCTTGTCACCTAGTGAAGTCTCAAGCAAAGGAGAACCGATGGGGACGGCATTTCTGTACTTAACCCCTGCATCAACAATCCTTGCAAACTCCAGGGTTACGGAACAGTGTCGATCCTGACCCGATGTTGGGGTGCTAACCGACAAGGAAGGCTCTTTGTCTTGGCGCTGGAGATACAGGTTGTCACGATTAACATTCAGGGAATGAATATCAGTCCCAGGTTCAGAGGCAGGTGAACAAAGAATACGAATCTTGCCAGGACCTCTCTTGCTACCACTGATGGAGAAACCACCTTCCGATGCCAGTAGTGCTCCATTTGAACTTGCAATGCGTTGAAGAATTAATTGGACTGTATCGATCCCAATAATAAGATTTCTAACCTCGATCAACCGGTAGATTGGTTGTCCATTTTGAACACTATACCAATCAGAGGGTAGGTGGGGCGAAAGAGTAGCTGCCTTGTTCAGTGCATCCACCTTCAACCCCAACAACCCTCCCACCAACGGCAGCATGTAGCCGGTGGTCGAGAAGCCCTGATGGTGGTACGCCTCGCCTAACTTTTCATTCAGCTCTCCTGAAAATACTTCGGGAACGACACCGAGTGCATGGTCGAACACGTGCTTGATGTTGGATTGCAGTATCTGATATCCCGACAACGAATAGTGGTGCTTGAACTGCGCCGTGTTGAAGAACGAGGAGATGAAGGGCCACACCGCGCCGTAGTTGTAGTTCGTCGGCTCAAAGAGTGGGGACTTGTTTGAAAGCGACCTCACTCCCCAATCGGTGCACAAATCTGCAGAATTGAATGCCTCGATGCTTTTTGCCGTCCGCTCTTCGTCGAGCAACCCGAACATCATCGCCACACCAGACCAAGGAGTTTTCTCATGCACTTGCTCGCCTTTCTCTGTTGCCCCGTAACTGTAGAACCCCTCCTTCTCCATCCAGAACTTTTTCTCAAGCTGCGGCTGTGCCTTTTTGAACTGCCCATCGGCTTGCCGCGCTTGGGTGCTGTCGCCGACAAGTTCTGCCATATACTTCATCTCTTTGATTGCCTGCACCCACACGCCGCACGTATACACATCTGCGTAGATGCCGACGAGCTTGCCGAACTCCAACGCCCCGAGTCCCGCACCCTTCAGATCCATCAGCCCATCATTGTCGGAGTCTTTGCTCAGACACCAATCGTACGCCTGTTTCACCGACTTCCAGCTTTGCTTCAGAAACTCCACATCACCGCTCGTGCGCACATAGTCTGCCATCGCAACAATGTACCACGGCGTCGTGTCGGCATGGTTGTAGCCGTAATGGTAATCGTTCCACCAGTCGCAGAGTCCGTCGCTCTGTGAAAGCTCATGCGCCATCTTGCCGACATCCTTTGGTCTACGACTCGACGAGTCGGTAGACTCGTAGAGAAGATCACTCGGATTCTTTTTTCTGATCGGGAAGTTTTCCTGTCGCTGCCACTTCTGCGTAAAGGCAAGCGCATCCCTTGACTGTTGAAACATCCCGACACTGTTCATCGCCATCGAGTTGATGAACGCATCGCCGCCGAAGAACCAACCGAAGCCGGGGCGTGCGCCTCCACCCGAGAATCCGAATCCCGCCACCATCCCATAGCCGAGACGGGGGTTCACGATCATTAGATTATCGAGCGCAACTTTCCCCCACTCGTACGCGAGATTCATTTCTTTGTCGGGCGTGATTACCTGCATCGTCGAGTTGCGAAGGTTCTGGTAGTAGTTGTAGCACTCGTTGTAGTACTTCTCGGCGTTCTTCCAGAGGCGACTGTAGGTTGCCTTGACTGAATCGAACTTCATCTTCTGCCAAGGGCACAGCTGTTCGCCGCATGTTGACGTATCCGGCACCGCACCGGCAATGACGATCGGGATGAACTTGCCGTCGGTCTCTCCCGGCTTCACATCGATGCGGAACTGGAGCGGATTGTCAGCAAACATGTGCGCAGGTGGTGCTGCCATTTGTTGTCCGGCAGGCGAGCCGCAGATAAACTCGGCGCGCCATTGTCCTTCAGATATCACGTAACCATTGACGTCGTCATCCCAATAAGAGAATTGCCCTCCGACACCTGCGGGCCACATCGGCTGCATCACTGGAATGAAGCCGGGGATGATCGCGAGCGGCGTTGTCGTGTGAACATCAAGTAGAAGAATTGCACCCGGCTCGTTACGCGGGATGAAGATGTGCTCTTTGACTGTAAACGCCTCGTACGTGAAAGTGAGCGTGGTGACTTCCGGCGTCACCGAGATGGTGTGGACGATGTCTTTTGCTAGTATTGGTTGCGTGGATGTGCCGAGGAGAAACTGCAGCTCGAAATTCCTGAGCGGCTTCCAGGGCCAGACCCACATCTCGAACTGACCGCTCTCGTAGCCCATCAGCCCCGCTCTCCGACCGATCTTGTCGAAGTACTGCGTGGGTTGGGCAAGGCGGGAGAGCTCGAGGTCGTTGGGTTTCAGTTCAAAGGCAAGGATGAATTTCTCGCTTGATTTTTTTTCTTGAGCGAAACAAATGCCCGCAATGAGAAGCAAAGTAACACAGATGGACTTAGACATAATAATCAGAAGGGCTGTGAAGGTCAAGGATTGAATCGAATACTCTTTGGAACTCATCCCCCGCCAAGAAGTCCGCCAGAGGCGGATGAGCCTCCGGCTCAACGGCGGGCAAGCCTCGTTCCCCTTCTCTAAGACTTAGAGAAGGGGATGCGCTTGCATAACCATTCCGTCCCTCTCTGAAATTTAGAGAGGAACCACAGGGTGAGTTCGCTTTGTACTGCGTTGGCTGGGCAAGGCGGGAGAGCTCGAGGTCGTTGGGATTGAGAGAGAAGGCAGGGATGAGTTTTTCTGTCTGTTTCTGTGCTTGTGCAAGACCAATTGTGAACAAGCAGATCATCAAAAGAAATTTCTTTGTGAACGATTTTGGCATGCTCATCTTCTCCTTCTTCGAATGTGGTAAACAATTTTCGATTCCCCCACTCTAAATCCAATATTGCGTTTTGGCTTAACAGGTGGTTCCAGAAGCTGACGAATAGCGTCAAAGACAACTTTGAATTGTTGGTCGTATTTTTTCTCAAGAGCTTCAAGCTTATGTGTAAGTTCGACATTGGAAGAAAGTAATTCACGCAGACGAACAAACGTCCGTACTATCTGCAAACTTACCTGAACTGCGCTTTTACTACTCAGAACATTGGCGAGCATAAGCGCACCATGCTCTGTAAATGCAGATGGCAAGTAGCGTGAGAATTTCAGCTTCTTAAGGTGGTCACAGTTTGTGACCACCTCAGTTTTTTCCTCTGGGGTTAGTTCGAACATAAAATCTGAGGGGAATCGCTCAATATTCCGTCTGACTGCTTGGTTCAGAGCTTTTGTCGATACGCCGTAGAGTTCGGCAAGATCAGCGTCAATCATGACCTTCAGACCACGCAAGAGAAAGATTTTCTTCTCTATTAGTTTCTATCGGAATAAGTGCCTTCACTATCTATCGTTCACTTTCAGGAAAATAATTAAGGAGACCGCGTATATTCTCATGAACTGAGCTGGTATCGATAATGCCCCGCCTTGGACGGTCGAGATCAAGAATAATATAGATGGTCATCACCGTCATGATGGAATAACTACACAGAATCACCAAATCGATCTTTCGTGATTTGCTCGCATAGCCGACGATAAAACTAC
>JACOSX010000138.1 GCA_016178625.1 Ignavibacteria bacterium | reverse complement strand
AGTGAAGCCAATATACTAGACTATGCCTGTTATTCTCAGCAAGAACTATGAACTGTCGGTCTCGAATGTCGATGGTGAGGTATACGATCGGCTGCGCGCTGGAAACACTGATAGTTTCATCTATATCGCGCCAACCAAGCGTAAGCTAAGGAGTCTTCAACGGGAGTTTCTGCGCCACGTACCTGGATGTGTGGCTCCGGCGTTTCATTTGTACACCCTCGAAACACTTGCCGTACGACTCCATTCGCTGCTTTGCCCGCCCAAAAGATTCGTCTCCGGTCCTGTCCAAGCAGTGTTGATCAACGAAGCACTTCAATCGTGTGCAGTTTCGCTGGGATATTTCCGCTTGCGGGGGCGCGCCCACAAATTACCGCGAGGAACATTTCAGAAAATTATTGATGTTATCAACACGCTGAAGGAAAAGGGTGTCTATCGAGCTTCCTTGTATGCCGAGATTGAATCAACGGACATCGAAGAAAGAGATAAACTTCAGGACGTCCTCTCGATCTATAACGCGTATGAAATGCTGCTCGGCGATAGATTCATCGACACAGCTGGGATGCTTAAGGAGGTTAATGAACGATGGGTGGAAGTTGATGCGGCGACGCTGTTCCGACCCCACTTCGGCAACGTCAATGTGATTGTTGTTGCTGGTTTTGACGAGTTTTCCGATCCCGAGTTGACTATGCTGTACAATTGTTCCACGATCGAACGACTCGCGATGCTTGTGTCTTTCGATTATCATCTCAACAACGATGAGGTGTTTGGTCACTTGAAAGAAAACTACATGAAGTTTCTCGAGATGGGATTTCAGAAAATCACGACTCTGGATGACGGGAATGCATTTGTTGAGCATGTGACAAAGCATCTGTTCCGCTATGAGGCAGAAGCTCCGAAGATGAAATGCCGTGAAACCGTGACACTTCTTGACGCGAGCACAAGGGAAGAAGAAGTGGAACTGATCGCGAAACTCATCAAGAAACTCGCGTTGGACAACCCTGATCGGGACCTCAGCAAAATCTGTGTGGCAATGCACCAGCCACAAATCTACACGAGTTTGTTCCGTGAAGTCTTCGAGCGGTTCGGCATCCCTGCGAACATTACCGATCGGTATTATCTCGATCAATCCCCGCTCGTCGTTTCTACTCTTGCTCTCCTTTCGATCCATCAGAATAACTTTCGCGTGCTTGATATGATACGCGCACTGTCGAGCCCGTATTTCCGTTTCACAACAGACACCGGATCGATCGATGCCGGCAATCTGTATGAAGTGTCTTCACGACTGAAAATCTCAGCCGGGCAAACAGCGTGGCTCAACCGTATCGAGCAGCGGCTGGCAACTCTACGCGAAGAGATTCACGATGAGGATGATGAGATCCAGGTCGATCAATTGCGGCGTGAAGAACACATGCTCTTGAAAGCGCGATCGGACGTGCAGGCGCTTGCCCGCTTGCTTCACCGGTTTGACGGCCTGATGACGCCTGTACAATTTAAAGAAAAATTGCTCTCGCTCCTCGACGAGGTGCATGTTGTGGAAGGAATTCTACAGGCACAGTCATCTCTTGCAGGAACCGAACATCTCGAGCGAGACACGCGCGCGTATCAAAAATTCTTGAACTTCCTCGATGAGTTTCTGGAGATTCTCGAATTCGATGAGAACCATCAGGTCGTTGAGCGATTACCGTTCTACGTCGAGAGAGTAAAGACGGCGGTTTCACAAGCACGGTATAACATCAGACAGAAATATGGGTATGGAGTGTCGGTGACCTCATTCGATGAGACCCGAGGTCTCCGCTTCGATGTGATGATTATTGCAGGTCTTGTTGATGGAGAGTTCCCTCCAACCTACAAACCGGAAATATTATTCAGCCCATCGCGTCGAGCCCAGAAGGAACGCTATCATCTCAATGAACATCGTTATCTTCTGTACCAAGCGTTAACAAACTTTACTGAACATCTCTACCTGACCGTGCCACGAAGTGACGCCGAGGTCGACCTTGTTCCATCGTCATTTCTTGAGGCGTTAGTAAGAATTGTCGATCTCGAAGATTGCAGGGGGACAAAGCCGGAATGGGTGACGTCAGGGATATTCTCCGAAGACGAGCTTCTCCGGCATGTCGGGAAAACAATTGGTCAAGCACTCGATCAGAACCAACCGCTCGCTGAAGTGGTACTCCCCGATGTCAAGAAGGACTTGCATGAGATGTTCGATCACATTCATCATGCGATTGTTGTTGAACGCAGTCGGATGCACGCCGACCCCATAGCGACCTACGGCCTCGTAGAGGAGTACAATGGAAAAATACTTGATCGTGTGAGTGCCGACGCTCGCAAAGCGCTGGAAGGTTTCCGTAATCGGGTGTATTCCATCACGCAGCTTGAGTCCTATGGGAAATGTCCATTCCAGTTTTTCTCAAACAAAGTTCTGCGTCTCACGAGTGTCAACGAATTGGAGGAAGGGATGTCGCCGCTGGAACGTGGAGGCATTCTCCATGAGATCTTATTCGAATTCTACACACGCCGAAGGGAAAAGAACCTCCCACCGATGTCTGAATGTACCGATCAAGAGTTTCAGATGTCGGTCGATGAGTTGATCGCCCTTGCAAACCGAAAACTGGAAGCGCTGAATATTCCTGACGTGTTCTGGGATGTGGATAAGGAACTTGTCCTGGGGTCGAGCACCCGCAAGGGGCTGTTGCGGGAATTTCTCGACGCAGAACGCGAGGCGTCGTTTATTGTAAAGCCTGCATACTTTGAAGTTGCATTCGGGTCACGGGTCGGTTCTAAGAAAACCACGGATGTACAGTTGACGACGGAACACCCTCTCCGCGCTGGAGATGTGCAGTTGCGTGGGAAGGTAGATCGGATCGACATCGGCGATGACACGTTTAAGATCATCGATTACAAAACTGGCAGCACACTTGCCCGGCGAGAGGAGATCGATCTCGGCATGAGCTTGCAGTTGCCAATGTATCTCTACGCGGTTGAACATCTGCTTGCGACGCAGCTTGGTCGCGCGCTTTCCGGTGGGGCTGGAGTGTACTACAAGCTCACATCCCCTGTAAAAGAATGCCTTGGGATTGGCACGATGGAGCAACGGAAAAAAGTATTCACCGCGAGATCGAACAATAAAGAACTTGTTGCAAATGATCAGGAACTGAGGGATATTATTGATAGGGCGACCCGTTATGTGAACGAGTACGTTGATAACATCGCTCGAGGTAAATTTCCCGTTGAGCCGAAGAAGCCGGAACAAGTTTGCACACACTGCGACTATAAAACAATCTGCCGTATCCAAACCCGAATCTCTGCCATCCATCGTTGATCGTTATATCGATAAAAACGTATGATATGACACCGAGAAAAATCAAGAAAACATCCTTGACTGAAGTACGGATAGAGTGGGATGACGGACACAAAGGACTTCACACACTCCAGACGCTTCGGCAGTATTGTCCGTGCGCGTCGTGCAAAATGGAGATCGAAGCAAACGAAAGATCGGTGATGTTGCCGATCCTGAAGCCGGGGCAATATGAGCTTCGCTCGATCGACACGGTAGGCAATTATGCTGTGCAGCTCACGTGGGTGGATGGCCACCGGACAGGCATCTATACGTTTGATTATCTGCGACAACTCTGTGAGTGCGACGAGTGCAAACGCACAACGGCGGAATGACGTGAGAGGTTGTAGGCGATAAGTGGTAGCAAGAAAACAATCTTTCACTGATGGTACGCAAGAGCGATTATCGCGGCTAAACCCAGTATCGCTGTGTGGAACTCATCCCTCTCCCGTGCCCCCCGCCTCTAAAGTTTAGAAGGGGGAGACAGGGTCAGGTGGGGGTTGAGTTCGTTGGTTCGTAACATCATTCTCTTCAATTATCACATTGAATAGGAGAAACCATGGAAGACGATATCCTTGACGAAGAATTAAGCATGATGTATGAGGAATCGGCAAAGATGAAGGTGCTAGATTCCAGCACGTTCATGAAACCGGTCAAGAACCTACGGGTAAAGAAACCTCTCACGCTCCAGCGCGACCGCACGGTGCAGGATGCCGTGACATTGATGAATCAGAAGCGCGGCTCGTGTCTGTTAATAACGGATAAGAATAGGCTCGTTGGAATCCTCACCGAACGCGACATCATTAGGAAGGCTCTCGGCGAAGGGAAGAGTCTCTCTTCAATCAAGGTTGAAGAGATTATGACAGCGAATCCCGAAGCGTTCGAGCCTGATGACAGCATCGCATTCATCATCAATGCAATGCATGTGGGTAGCTATCGCCACGTGCCCGTCGTTGATGAGCAAAACCAACCCGTCGCGATCGTGTCGGTGCGAGATATCCTCAGCTTCATCGCTGAACATTTTACCGAGGAAGTCATCAACCTACCACCGCACCCGATCAGGAAGACGAAAGAGCGGGAAGGAGCATAGGATATATCCTTCCAAGCTGATATCATCCCAACATATGTTCCGTCAGTCATCAAGTGGTTATTATGAATAGACTTCAATGAACACCTCTCTCAAACGTATTGGCATTCTCACCGGCGGCGGTGACTGCCCAGGGCTGAATGCAGTCATCCGTAGCATCGCGAAACCAGCCATGACATTCTTCAACGCAACAGTGATCGGCATCCTCGACGGGTTCGAAGGGTTCGTCGAAGGACGCATGAGAGAACTTTCTCATCTCGATGTCAGCGGGATAATTAATCTGGGCGGGACCATTCTCGGCACATCCAATAAAGGAGATCCCTTCCACTACCCGCGCGAGAGTGCAACAGGTGTAACAACCGCGGATTGTTCACACATCGTATTGGAAAATTATCGGCGATGGGAACTTGACGTGCTCATCGCCATCGGCGGCGACGGAACAATGAACATCGCGTACAAGCTCGCGCAGATGGGAATGAACATCATTGGCGTGCCGAAGACAATCGATAACGATCTTGAAGCAACCGATATCACCTTCGGTCACGATTCTGCGCTTGCCGTTGCCACAGAGGCAATCGATCGACTACAGACGACCGCTTCAGCGCACCACCGGGTGATCGTCGTCGAAGTGATGGGACGGTATGCAGGTTGGATCGCTCTCGGAGCCGGCGTTGCCGGTGGAGCCGATGTGATCCTCATCCCCGAAATACCGTTCAAGTGGAAAACGGTATTTGATTTTGTCCGGAAGCGTAGCAAGGGTGCGCGCTTTAGTATCATCTGCTGCGCTGAAGGCGCAAAACCGGAAGGCGGTGAGCTTGTTGTGAAGGAGAGAGATGCAAAGCGCACCGATCCGATTCGTTTGGGCGGTATCGCCGATCTCGTTGCACGGCGCATTCAGGAAGAAACGAAGATCGAAACGAGGGTGACCGTGTTGGGTCATCTCCAGCGAGGAGGCAGCCCGACTGCATTCGACCGCATTCTCGGAACCAAATTCGGCGCGTTGGCATTGCAGGCTGCTTCGAGAAGAGAATTCGGGTGTATGGTGAGTTTACGCGGCCGTGATGTTGTAACTGTCAAGCTCGAAGATGCAATCCGCCGACAGCGGCTCGTTCCTCCGGATTCTCAGCTACTCTTTGCGGCTCGCGCCGTGGGAATCAGCTTCGGAGACTAATGGTGATCCGATGCGCAAACCAATGTTCCGACTCATGCTCGCGTGAACGTTCCGAATCATACGTCATCGTTACGCATTATCGAGCCGGAGATCCTCCTCGCGGGGTATGCCTCAGGATATTTTCCGATGGCGGAATCCCGAGAGGGTGAAATCCGATGGTATCAACCTGACCTGCGAGGAATCATTCCACTCGATGCTCTTAAGATCTCCCGAAGTCTTCATCAAACACTCAAGAAAAATCTCTTTGTCATTCGTCTCAATACTGCCTTCGAAGATGTCATGAAGTGCTGTGCCGAGCGTGAAGAGACATGGATTTCCGAAGACATCATCCGGAGCTATGTGCAACTTCATCATCTTGGGTATGCCCACAGCGTTGAAGCCTGGAAGGACGATCAGCTTGCGGTGGGACTCGATGGCGTAACTCTCGGAGCTGCATTCTTCGGTGAGTCGATGTTCAGTCGCGTGCGAGATGCATCGAAAGTTGCCCTCATTCATCTCGTTCGGCATTTGAGCGAAAAGAAATTCGAACTGCTTGATACGCAGTTCCTCACGCCGCATCTGGCGCGTCTTGGTGCAATCCAAATTCCGCATGTGGAATATCTCGCGATGCTCAAGCGTGCGCTCAGGAAGAGGCGAGCGTTCTTGGGTTGACATCAAATAGATTTGTTCCTATATTCACCTACGCTGGTGCATTGGTTCAGTGAAACGATGACTCATTGATTCGTTGTGCAGCGTGATCTTCAATAATGGGTTGCTCCCCGATTCGATTAACAGACTCAATCAAAAAAAGATTCAACAGTGGAGCCTTTATGAAATCTATCATCTCAATACTATTGTTGTCCTTCTTGTTCGGCGGAGTAGCCATCTCGCAGAACCATCTTGTTGCCATAAGATGCGGGAAGTTGATCGATGGGAAAACCGACAAGGCTCAAGAAAACGTCACAGTCCTGATCGAAGGGAATACGATCAGAAGTGTCGGGGGCTCTCTACAAATTCCTTCTGAAGCAGAAGTAATTGATCTGAGCGGGGCAACGGTTCTTCCGGGGCTCATCGATTGTCATACCCACGTCCTTCTGCAAGGAGATATCACCAGCCAGGATTATGATGATCAATTGTTGAAAGAATCCATCCCCTATCGCACGATCCGTGGAGTAGTTGCGGCGCAGGCTGCTCTCCGGCACGGCTTTACAACAATCCGCGATGTCGAAACTGAGGGTGCAATGTACGCTGATGTCGACATCAAGAGGGCAATCAATAACGGTATTGTTGAAGGACCGCGCATGTTCGTTTCGACGAGGGCGCTTGATGTCACTGGTGCGTATCCACTCCTTGGATATTCATGGGAACTTCAGATGCCCCATGGTGTGCAGGTTGTTGATGGTGTCGATGAGTGTCGTAAAGCTGTCCGAGAGCAAGTCTCATTCGGTGCCGATTGGATTAAAGTGTATGCAGATCGCAGTTATTATTTTACACCGGATGGGAATCTCCACAGCATTCTCACATTTACTTACGACGAGTTGAAAGCGATTTGCGATGAGGCACACAAGCTACACCGGAAGGTTGCGGCACACGCTGTTGGTCGTGACGGCATTGAAAATTCTCTCCGCGCAGGAGTGAATACGATCGAACATGGAGATGGATTCGACGATGAGATGATCGCGCTGGCGAAGAAAAGCGGTGCGTACTGGTGCCCAACGCTCTTCGTGACGGAATATGTTGCCGAAGGTCGCGCTGCAGAAGGACGTCCTATCTACAAACAGATGATTCAACACCAGCGCGAGGCATTTGCAAAAGGGGTGAAAGCGGGAATGAAAATCGCGCTCGGCACTGATGTTGGGGGATTCGCATGGGACGTCAACCAAGCTGTCGAACTTAAGCGAATGGCGGACAACGGCATGACGCTGATGCAAACGATTAAGGCTTCGACATCGGTAGCAGCGGAGCTGCTGGATATGGGCGGTAAGCTCGGTGAGATTTCACCCGGCGCTTTTGCCGACATCATCGCCGTGCAGGGCGATCCACTCAGCGATATCTCCACGCTCGAACAGGTGAAATTCGTGATGAAGGATGGGAAAGTGTATAGAAATGAAGTGAAGTGATAGAAGTTGTCCGTAATCGTTCGACTGAACTCATGACGAAGTTCTCTCCTGAAAGGAAAGGGTGTTAAAACATTCTCCCCCTGGGTACGCGGAGGATCATAGAAAGGGTTAAGAAAAATTAGAGCCATTAGGCATTCAATGATCAGAATTTCTACTTGTCTTTTTCTTGTCCTACTTGTGCTGTCTTTTGCACGATCACAGTCCGATTCCGCTGCCAGTGCTGAAATCCAGGGTGTTCTCGTTCGACAAGCCGATGCGTGGAACCAGGGCGACATCGAAGGATACATGCAGGGGTACTGGAAGTCCGACAGTCTGATCTTTACCAGCGGCGGCAACATCCAGCGAGGGTGGCAGGCGACACTTGAAAAATACAGGAAGAGCTACAATACAAAAGCGGAAATGGGAACGCTGAAGTTTTCCGATCTTGAAATCACGATGCTCTCGCAGGAGTCTGCATGGATTCTCGGACACTGGGAGCTTCAAAGGGAGAAGGACCATCCTGCCGGAGTGTTCACGCTGATCATGAAACAATTTCGGGACGGTTGGAAGATCATCCACGATCATACATCATCATATTCAACATCGCGAAAGGACAAATGACTGAAACAATCTTTGAAACGCATTTTCCGACGCTGAAATTCCTGAAGCGCGGGAAAGTCCGCGACATCTACAATCTGGGTGAACATCTCCTCATCGTTGCCACCGATCGACTTTCTGCCTTTGATGTCGTGATGCCGCAACCGATTCCGTACAAGGGAAAAGTTCTTACGCAGATCTCCAATTTCTGGTTTGAGATCATGAAGGATGTCATACCGAACCATGTCGTCAGCACGCGGGTTGAGGAATTCCCAAACGAATGCCGGCAATATGTAGACCAGCTGCGCGGGCGAAGTATCATGGTGAAGAAAGCAAAGCCGCTCGCGATTGAATGTGTCGTACGCGGGTATCTCTCAGGTTCAGGCTGGAACGAATACAAACAAACGAAGTCGGTGTGCGGGATCAAGCTGCCGGATGGATTGGTGGAATCTTCTAAACTTCCCAATCCGATTTTCACTCCGGCAACGAAGGCAGAAGTCGGACACGACGAAAACATCAGCTTCGAGGAGGCATCCAAAATTGTCGGGAAGAACGATGCGGAGAAGGCTCGTAATTGTACGGTTGCCATCTACAACCTTGCGGTAAGAATCGCTGAACAGAAGGGCATTATTATCGCCGATACGAAGATGGAGTTTGGTCGCTTTAACGGTGAGTTGATTCTGATTGATGAGCTCCTTACGCCAGATTCTTCGCGCTTCTGGCCCCAAGCGACGTACAAAGCGGGCAATGTACAGGACAGTTTCGACAAACAGTACGTGCGTGACTATCTCCTTTCGATCAACTTCAACAAGCGCCCACCTGGACCGATTATGCCGGAAGAAGTGATCCGCAAAACGTCTGCATTGTACAAAGAGGCATTGAAACGGCTGACCGGCAGAGAGGTTGAGTAGAGAACTCTTGTTTCAACGGGGGCATCAGGGAGAGCAATGAAGGCCCATATGATTGACGAAGTTCTGAAACAGTTTGATGCGATCATCGAGCGCGCATGTGTTGAGAATGACCGGATCGGATATTTCCCGGCACTCTACCGTAGAGTGACACTCACCGTAAAGGCAGGGATCGACAACGGCCGTTTTGAAAATGGCGCTCGGATGGAAAAGCTCGTCTCCACATTTGCCATCCGTTACCTCGATGCGTTGCAGAACTATCGGAATGACAAACAACCGAGTCGGTGCTGGAAGACCGCGTTCGAGGCAGCAAAGAGCTGGCGTGTGTTAATTCTCCAGCATCTCTTGTTGGGGATAAATGCACACATCAACCTCGATCTGGGGATTTCCGCGGCGGAGGTGTGTCCGGGTTCCGAGTTGCCAAGCCTCAGTAAGGACTTCGATGAGATCAATGAGATTCTTGCGAGCCTCTTCAAGAAGGTTCAGCGTGAGATCAACAACGTCTCACCCCTGATTGGATGGCTTGACCGCGTTGCAGGCAATACCGACGACGTGCTGATTAATTTCAGCATGGCGAATGCAAGAGCGGCAGCGTGGCATTTCGCCGAGAAGCTCGCGATGATGGATGCCGAGCAACGCAAGAAAGAGATCGAGCAAACAGATCGCTTTGCGAACTTGCTTGCTCATATTATATGGAAGCCGGGACCACTCTTCGCGTTCGTGGTATGGTTCATCCGATTGTTCGAGACGAAGCGTGTCGTGAAGGTGATTGAGGTTCTTATTGAGAAGAAATTGCGATAACATGCATGGTAGCATCTCACGTTCGAATTTCGTATCTTGATCCCAACAAAATCAGTTCTTTAGCGTAAACCACATCTGCACGGCACAGGTTGCTTACTGTTGTGCCTTCTACAATTCACAGTCACCGTTTATGTAAAACCCTATGGAGGATGTTATGATTCGTTTCATGGGTGTTCTGTTGCTGGCGTTTCTTCCCCTTGCCTATATCGTCGCGCAAGGGAGGATGGCGGCAACAGAGTCGAAGATTTTTCCCTATCCAATCAATCAGGTCACGCTTGATAACGGGTTGAAGATCGTTTCCATCCCGTTCGATAGCCCGGGCATCATTGCATACTACACGGTGGTGCGTACAGGCTCGCGGAACGAAGTCGAGGCTGGCAAGTCGGGCTTTGCGCATTTCTTCGAGCACATGATGTTTCGCGGCACGGAGAAATATTCCAAAGAGAAATTCAACAACACGTTGAAATCCATCGGTGCGGACAACAACGCGTTCACGTCTGACGATGAGACAGTATACCACACCATGGCAAGCGCGGATGCACTCGAAACCATCATGGATCTGGAGTCAGATCGATTCATGAACCTCAAGTACACTGAGGAAGATTTCAAGACAGAAGCGGGCGCGATCCTCGGTGAGTACAATAAGAACTTCTCGAATCCCTTCATGACGATCGAAGAGAAGATGCGAGAAGCAGCATACGAGCAACACACGTACAAGCACACAACGATGGGATTCCTAAAAGATATCCAGGACATGCCCAATCAGTACCAGTACAGTCTGGAATTTTTCAAGCGCTGGTACCGACCCGATAATTGTGTTGTTGTTGTTGTGGGTGATTTCGATCAGAAGAAGCTCGCCGATCTTGCGAAGAAGTATTACGGCAACTGGAAACCCGGAGCCTTCAAGCTCAACGTCCCGCTCGATCCCCCGCAACGGGAGGAAAAGGCTGTGAACCTTCCTTGGAAAGCCAGGACGCTTCCGATTTTGTCGATTGGCTATCACGGACCAGCATTCAGTGACAAAGAGATCGATATGCCGGCAATGGACATTCTCTCGCAGGTCTATTTTTCAGAGACATCCGATCTCTACCGCAAGCTCGTTGTAGAAGATCAGGTTGTCGACGCGCTCGATGGTGGTCAGGGCGACTCGCGCGATCCCGGCATGTTTCAAGTTTCTGCGCGTATTAAAGATCCAAAGAATGTTGAGAACGTGCGTAATGCAATCTACGCGGCAATGGAAGAGGCGAAAACAAAACCCGTCTCTTCGCAGCGGCTTGCTGATGTGAAGTCTCACATGAAATATCAATACGCCATGGGATTGAATAACCCGAATAGTGTCGCAAATAGCATCAGTCATTACATCCAACTCACCGGCGACCCGGAGTCAGTCAACCGAGTGTATGCGTTATATGATAACATCACCCCGGATAACATTATGATGGTTGCTAAGAAATATCTCACGCAGGTCAATCGAACAGTTGTCCTCCTAACTCAAGAGGAGGTAAAGCAATGAAGATCCTAAGCATACTTTTCACACTGGTGCTGATGGCAATGATGGGGATGACAACGACGACGTTATCAAAAGACCAGAGTGGGTTAACGTTCACAGAACTTCCAAGCAAGAACTCTCCGCTGATTACATTTCGCGTTATCCTTCGCAGCGGAGGAATCAATGATCCGAAAGGTAAAGAAGGACTCAATGCCCTGACGGCGTACATGATCGCCGAAGGAGGCACACAGGATCTTACCTATTCCCAGGTTGTCGATAAACTCTATCCTTGGGCAGCGAACATTAGCGTACAGATCGATCAGGAGATCACAACCTTCGTCGGCGACGTTCACCGCGATCACCTCGACGAGTTCTACAAACTCTTTTCTGATCTACTGTTGCAACCGCGTTTCGATCAGTCCGACTTCAGCCGACTAAAGGATCAAGGGCTCAACTACATCCAGAATTCCTTGCGCGCCACAGACGATGAAGGGTTGGGCAAACAATCGCTCAATGCTTTCCTCTTCAATGGACATCCATATGGCAAGTTGGAGGTCGGGACGGTGCAGGGACTTACGGCTATCACCTTAGACGATGTGAAACAGTATTACAAAGAACACTACACGCAGGCGAATCTCTGGATTGGCATCACAGGAGGGTACCCGGCTTCGCTCGTCGACCGCATGAGGAAGGATTTCTCCTCGCTTCCCACCGGTGAAGTGAAAGAGATGGCACTACCGCAGGTTGCAGGTATTAAAGGCATGGAAGTGATGGTTGTCGAGAAGTCTGCACGCGCGTATCCTGTAACAATGGGATACACCCTTCCCATCACGCGCAAAGACAAAGACTTTTACGCGCTGCTTGTTGCAAACTCCTACTTCGGCGAGCACCGGACATTCAACGGGGTGTTGATGAACAGACTGCGAGGCGATCGCGGGTTGAACTATGGCGACTATTCTTATGTGGAGAAATTTGTCGGAGGGCTGGGAAGTGGCTCAGTCTTTCCGAATTTGAACACCCCACTCCGCCAGCAATTCTTCACGATCTGGCTGAGACCTGTTCAACCGGAGAATACGCACTTTGCCATCCGCAACGCACTCTTTGAATTGAAAAGACTTGTAGAGAATGGACTCTCGAAGGAAGACTTTGAACAGACGCGCAAGTTCGTTATCAATTATTCCAAGCTCTGGGCTGGAACGATGAGCCGTCGGCTCGGCTACGTGATGGACTCGGAGTTCTACGGAACCGATTACTTCATCGATCGCATCGAGCGAGAGCTCAAAGCCCTCACCGTCGATGACGTGAATGCCGCGATCAAGAAATACCTGCATCCGAGTGACATCAAAATTACGGTCGTCGTTGATGAAGACAAGGGACAACAGTTCCTCGATGCGTTGATCAATAACACCCCGTCTCCGATCAAATACGGATCCCCGGTTTCCCAGAACATTCTTGATCAAGATAAGCGTATTGAAATGTTCCCGTTGACCGTTAACAAGGAAAAATCGAAAGTGATGAAGGTGAAGGAGTTGTTCGAGAAGTAAAAGTAATTTAGTAAACGAGTCAATGAGAGAACCGCATCTGGGGAAATGGGTGCGGTTTTTTGTTTTGGATCCGACGGCATGGGTCTTCGCAGCGCCTCATTGCCGATTGGATTGATTCTCTGGGGGATTTCGGCTATATTGCTTGGCAATTCCGCAGGAAGTTTCAGCGACAGCCGTTATTAAGGTTCATCCATGGCAAAGACGATCAAATCCAAGAAGAAACCCATCGAGCAATACGAGCACAAGGGAAAGCAACGCGTCAACAACCCACCCGTAGGACTCGTTACGCCCGACACTGACCCGGATGTAAAGTCTGGACAGCCAAAGAAGACCTACCAGTACGACCCGCATCTTGACCCGCAGCTTGTGTGGGCAGGTAAAGCTGAGCACACTTCTTTTGAGATTCCCACCGTCTCGCTTCATGTTCACGAGCGGATAGACCCGCGCTCGATCATTGAAGCGGTGCGGAAGAAGAACGGCAGCAACTACGAGCAGATGTCGCTCTTCAGCAGCAAAGAGGAGAACCCGCCCCTGCGTGATGCCATCGACTTCTACAAGCACCGGCACAACTGGAGCAATCGGATGATTGCCGGTGACTCGCTGCTGGTGATGAACTCGCTTCTCGAAAAAGAGGGCCTCGGCGGACAGGTGCAGATGATCTACATTGACCCACCCTACGGCATCAAGTACGGCTCCAATTTCCAGCCGTTCGTGAACAAACGGGATGTGAAGGATGGCAAGGATGAAGACCTGACTACTGAGCCTGAGATGATCAAGGCGTTCAAAGACACATGGGAGCTTGGCATCCATTCCTATCTGACGTACATACGCGACACGCTTCTTCTCTCTCGCGAGCTTCTCATGGAGAGCGGAAGCATCTTCGTTCAGATGAATGCTGAGAACTGCGATCTCGTGAGAATGGTGCTCGATGAGGTTTTTGGTCGTGAGAATTTCGTGGGGAATATTGTTTTTCGTAAGAAGAGCTTACCGCTTGGGGCCACATTGCTGGAGACTATGCATGATCATCTTCTCTTCTATGCAAAAGACATTGAAATGGCTAAGTACAGACCGTTGTATGAATACATAGACAGAGTCACGGTTCATTGGCGATTTGCCGAATTTACGAATGGAACTATCGTGAGAATAAAACCCGAAGAATTCATGAGTCCCGACCACCCTACCGGAACAAGATACTTCCGTCTTTTTTCTCTAATCGCTCCGTCGTATTCAGCGCATACTGACTTCATGTATGAATTCAAAGGTAAACCGTACTCTCCACCAAGCAAAGGTTCTTGGGTAGTGGGTAAGGAGAAACTGGACATCCTCGCGAAGGTCGGTCGTCTCCAACAAGATGGGAGCAGCCTTGGATATAAACTCTACCACGATGATTTTCCATATCGGAAAATTACGAATTTGTGGCCTGATGTTGGCGTTTCCTATGAAAAAATTTTTGCTGTGTAAACTACACCCCAAGTTATTGCTCGATGTATGCTCATGACAACTGATCCAGGTGATCTTATCTTCGATCCAACTTGCGGAAGTGGTACGACAGCCTATGTTGCAGAGCAATGGGGACGTCGGTGGATCACGTGCGATACGTCCCGCGTTGCGACCACACTCGCCAAGCAGCGGCTCATGTCCTCTGTGTATGATTACTACGAGCTTGCGCATCCGGAGGAGGGAGTTGGGAGCGGGTTCATCTACAAGACCGTCCCGCACATCACGCTCAAGTCCATTGCCAACAATGAGCCTGCTGCAGAAGAGACGTTGTACGACCAGCCGTACATGGATAACAAAAGGACACGAGTCACGGGACCGTTCACCGTTGAGGCCGTGCCTGCGCCGGTGGTAAGGCCGCTTGACGTCATTGCGAGGGCCGAAGGCCCGAAGCAATCTGAACTCTCACAGGAGCAGATTGCTTCGCTCACTACGTTCGCTCGCAATGACATCGCTAGGAGTGGAGAAACCCTTCGTCAACGCGAATGGCGTGATGAGTTGCTCAAGTCCGGGATACGCGGCAAGAACGGACAGTACATCCTCTTCTCCAGAGTCGAGCCGTTATCCGGCACCCGGTGGCTCCACGCCGAAGCAGAGACGAAGCCCAACGAGAAAGGTGCCAAGACCGTGCGCGAACCCTCTCCCCCTTATCTTCAAGGGGGAGATCGAGAGGGGGTCCACAGGGTTGTCATCTCCTTCGGCCCCGAGCACGCTCCGCTCGAACAGCGCCAGGTCGAGCTTGCGTGGGAGGAAGCGCGCTCGCTCAAACCGAGGCCGACGCTGCTTGTGTTTGCCGCGTTCCAGTTTGATCCCGAAGCTGCGAAGGACATCGACGAAACCGATCCGGCAAAAGCGGGCATGACATTCCTGAAAGTCCAGATGAACGCCGACCTGCTCACAGACGACCTGAAAAAGAAACGCACGGGTGGGGATAGCTTCTGGCTCGTCGGTCAACCGGATGTGCGATTGGTGAAGCTCACTTCCGACCCCCTGCGTCCGAAAGATGGACGCGTCCCCCTTAGTACGGGGGACAAAAAAGCGAGAGGCGTTTCCCCTCCTTACCAAGGAGGGGACAAAGGGGTGGTCATGTATCAAGTCGAGGTCCTGGGCTTTGATTACTACAACACGCGTACCGGCACAATTGAATCAGGAGGCAACGAGAAGATCGCCATGTGGCTTCTCGACACCGACTACGACGGTCGCAGTCTCTTTCCCCGCCAGGTCTTCTTCCCGATGGCGGGAGAGAACGAAGGCTGGTCACGTCTCGCCCGCAACCTGAAAGCCGAGATCGACGAAGAACTGATCGAACAATACCGCGGCACCGTCTCTCTCCCCTTCGAGCCGGGCAAACACAAACGGATTGCGGTGAAGATTGTGGATGATAGAGGGATTGAGAGTTTGAAAGTGATGGAGGTGTCAGCATGAAAGAGAAGTTACCGATCAATCTCGACGTGCTGAAATGGGCGAGGTCTTCGTTGCGTCTGTCGTCAGAAGAAGTGGCGCAACGACTTGGCGTGAGCTTCAAAGTTGAGACGCTGGAAGCGTGGGAAAAGGGCGAAGGGTCACCGACATACCCACAGCTTGAGAGATTAGCCCACGAAATCTATAAGCGGCCTGTTGCAGTGTTCTTCTTTCCGAGTGTTCCGGAAGAAGAGACACCAAAAACGGAGTTTAGGACATTGCCTGATACTGTAGTCGATGAGTTACCGGCTGAGATCATTAGACTCTACCGAAAGGCAAAGTTATTCCAGCTCTATCTTGAGGAGCTTTTTGAGGGAGAGAGACCGGTAAAGACATCGCTGCTGGATGCATTCGAGTTGAACGAGAAATCTCAGTTTGCTTCGATCACGAAAGCGATTCGGAAAGCACTTGGTGTATCAATTGAGGAACAATCCAAATGGCGGTCTGCAGAGACGGCATTCAAAAAGTGGCGAGACGTCTTAGAAGCAACCGGAGTATTCATATTCAAAGATGGTTTTAGGAACGACGACTATTCGGGCTTCTGCCTGTACCACCAGAAGTATCCGATTATTTTTGTCAACAACAGCATGCCCGATTCGCGTCAGGTGTTTACGCTCTTTCACGAATTGGGGCATCTGCTTTATCGTTCGGGCGGAATTGATTTCAGAAGCCGGGAAGCTGTGCGCTCGTTCCAAGGATACTATCTCAATGTAGAGGTGAGTTGCAACCGGTTTGCTAATGAGTTTCTAGTTCCTCAGGAAGCGTTTGATTCCTTTGAACCGAGAATCTCAGAAGCCCATTTTGAGAAACTTGCTGACTACTTTTCCGTCAGCCGTGAAGTTATTCTACGCAACTATTTTGATCGTGGCTTGGTTGATGCCGACTATTACGAAAAGATGGCGGCGAAATGGACTGAGCAAGCCAAGGAGAAGAAAGAAGAGGCTTCAGGCGGAAGCTACTATTACAGCCAGAAGGCGTATCTGGGTGAGCGATACATAAATCTTGTCTACGGAAAGTATTACCAAAACAAGATTACGGTTGACAGCGTTGCCGAATACCTGCATGTCAAAGTAAAGAACTTGCCTACCTTTGAAAATGTGGTCATGGAGGGAGGCAAACCTTGATCTACGTGTTCGATACGAACTCTCTGTCAAACGTTCTTAACCATTACTACCGCGATAGATTTCCATCCTTTTGGGAAAAGTTCGACGAGATGGTCGACAATAAGAAATTAATTTCGGTACGGGAAGCGAGGTTTGAACTCAAAGGCAAGTTTGATGATACCGCTATTGACCGATTGAAAGAGCATAATGATGATTTCTTTGACGAGCCGAGCGTTGAAGAGTTGGCCTTCATTACTGAGATTTACTCGATCTCCCACTTCCGGCAAAACCTTGACAGAAAGAAGCTTCTTCAGGGCGGGTACTTTGCTGATCCGTTTATCATTGCCAAAGATAGGATCAAAGGAGCAATTGTAGTCACCGAGGAAGATCGCCCGGAGAATGGAGTGCGAATACCAAACATCTGCGATCACTTTAGGATTGGGTGCGGAAAGCTGGAAGGTTTTTTGGTTCGGGAAAACTGGAAGTTTTAGAGATACCTCATCAATATAATGAACCAGATTGACAAACTCATCATCAACTCTCCGTACGAGGAGCCCAAGCATTATTGGAGCTACGACCCCAAGACGCGCGCGTTTACCAGGAAAGAGGGTCGTCGTCCTGCAGGGTATGTTATTGCCTCAGAAAGCTCACGTGCGTTCGATGACCCCGGCATCTTTGTCGAGATACCTCTTGTCAACACAATCCGACCGAGGGTGAAGGCATGGCGGGAGAATCAGAATTCCTACGCGGGGGTCACCGGCATTACCAAGCGGCTGCTCGAACACTGGAACAACCCGGAGCAAAGAGACAAGCGGTTCTTCTTCTGTCAGTTGGAAGCCATCGAAACACTTATCTGGCTGGTAGAGGCGGATGAGTCGGAGAAAGTCGGCATCGACATCCCGTCGGATGGCGGAGAGTTTACTCGTCTTTGTGCTAAGATGGCAACGGGTTCCGGCAAGACCATTCTCATGGCAATGCTCGCTGCGTGGCAAATCCTCAACAAGGTAACATACCCACAAGACCCTCGTTTTGCCAAACATATCTTTGTCGTTGCACCGGGCCTCACTGTGAAAAGTCGATTGCAGGTACTGAACCCCACGGCTCCGGGAAACTACTACGATGAATTCAACATCGTACCCTCAGGGCTCCGCGACAAGTTACGGTTGGGACAAATACTCATCCGTAACTGGCATGCGCTCAACTGGGAGACGGAAGAAAAGGTTGCCCGGAAAAAGTCAGTCGATAAGCGCGGCGCGAAAAGCGATGAGGCATACGTGCGTGAAGTGGTCGGCGAAATGGCCGATGCTCGTAGCATGGTTGTGATCAACGATGAAGCGCACCACGCTTGGCGTGTTCCTGCGGAATCGAAGGTCAAGGGAGTGAAGAAGGAGGATATCGAAGAGGCAACCAAATGGATCGGCGGTCTCGACAGAATCAACAAGGCACGCGGTATTCTCAAGTGCTTCGATTTTTCAGCCACACCCTTTGCACCGTCGGGCAAGCGAAGTACGGAAGAAGCACTCTTTGACTGGATCGTCAGCGACTTCGGTCTGAACGACGCAATCGAGTCCGGACTTGTGAAGACTCCACGAGTCGTCATCCGCGACGATGGACAACTATCGAAAGACTACAAATCACGCCTGTACCACATCTACAACAACCCCGAAGTCAAAGCAAACATCAACCGAAAGACGGAAGAGAGCGATCCGTTACCTGACCTTGTCACGAACGGATATTACTTGCTCGGCAAGGACTGGCTGAAGACTGCTGAGGATTGGAAGGAGGCAAAGGCTCCAACACCACCGGTGATGATCACTGTAACCAATCGGACCGAGACTGCTGCACGCGTGAAGTACGCTTTTGACCATAAGAAGATAAAGATCGACGAGCTGGCTGTACCTGAGCGGACGCTGCATATCGATTCAAAGGTGCTTGACATGGCAGAGTCTCAGGATGAGGCTCTCATGGAAGTGGAAACCGAACCGGAAGAGGAAGATAACGGAGATGAGCCGGTGAAGAAGCTCACAAAGAAGGAGCAGGCCGAGCAGCTTCGTCAGAGAGTTGACACGGTCGGGCAGGTCGGGAAGCCGGGGGAACAAATCCAGAGCGTGATCTCGGTCGGCATGCTCTCGGAAGGCTGGGATGCGAAGACGGTAACCCACGTGATGGGCTTGCGGGCGTTCACGAGTCAGTTGCTCTGCGAACAAGTTGTTGGGCGTGGCCTCCGAAGAACTTCGTACGAAGTCGGCGCCGATGGACTGTTCGAGCCGGAGTACGTCAACATCTTCGGTGTGCCCTTCACGTTCCTGCCTCATGAAGACACGGGGGAAGTGATTCCCAAGACGCCTTCGCCAAAGACTCCTATTGAGCCAGACCCAAGGAAGAAACAGCACGAGATTAGCTGGCCAAGCATTATACGCATTGATCATGTGTACACACCGACCCTGAAGGTCGACATTGATAGCGTATCTTTGCTCGTGATTGACTCCTATAAGACAACGATGATTGCTGATCTTGCTCCCATTGTCGAAGGCAAGCCGGATGTTTCCAAAATTGCTACGATCTCGCTCGAAGAACTTGGTCGAAAGTTTAGAACCCAGCGCATCATTTTTGAAACAGCCGCCGATATCTACGACCAGATGAAACCGACATGGAAGGGATCGAAAGAATACCTTCTCGCTCAGGTTATCAAGATCGTCGAACAATTCATGCACTCGGACAAGATCCAGATCATCCCGCCGCTCTTCAATGAAGATGACCTCAAGCGCAGGATCGTTCTGACACTGAACATGAAGAAAGTAGTGCAGCATATCTGGGAACAGATCAGGTTTGAGAACACTGATGCCATCGAAGCGGTGTTTGATGCTGACTTCCCTATCCGTTCAACGGGCAATATGCGGACTTGGTACACAGGCAAACCGTGCGAGCCGACAACAAAGTCGCACATCAACTTCACGGTATTTGACAGTCGATGGGAAGCGTCGGAGTCGTTTGAGCTGGACCGGAATCCGAACGTTGCAGGATGGGTTAAGAACGATCATGTCGGGTTTGAGATTGCGTACGTGTTCGAGGGAGTCATCCACAAGTACCGACCGGACTTCATCATCAGACTTTCAGATGGCACATACCTGATTCTTGAAACAAAAGGTCAGGATACTCAGAAGGATAGAACAAAACGAGAGTTCCTTGATGAATGGGTACTTGCTGTGAACGCCCATGGTGGATTTGGGAAGTGGCGGTGGGCCGTGTCGACGCATCCGAAGGATGTTCCGGGAATAATTCAAACAGCAGTCTGAAAATAGTCATAAGGTCATGAAAATCTCAGTCCGCGTTAAAACTAATGCGCGCAAGAACGAAGTGACGAGACTTGAGGAGAACAAGTTCTTCGTCAGTGTCGCTGTTCCTCCCGTTGAGGGTAAGGCAAATGAAAAAGTAATCGAGCTACTTGCTGAATATTTTGGAAAACCGAAACGAGCTCTTACTATCGTTCACGGACTATCTTCGCGAGATAAAGTCGTAGAAGTCAATTGACGTGGACAGCCGTTTCGTTTAAGAGTAGGGGGGTTCTTGCTGAATTACTCAACTATTCATCCAAACGCCTTCGGATTTCGGGTAAAATAGAAAACAATGTGAATTTCCCCTTGACAAAGGAAACGCGTTTTCTTATCTTCTGAAGGTTGTTCTCCTCTTTACCTGGGAAGATTAGAAGGGTCGCAAATGGTTATTTTTCTATCAAGTCGCGACCGCTAACTTTTAAAATCAGTTAACACACTCTCTCATCCATCACCAACAAAAAAGGCATTTATGAATGTCGCATCTCGAAATATCATTCCTTCAATCTTCGGGCGAGTATTGTCGATACTTTCCCTGAATCAGACTGTCGCGCTTATATTTCTTGCTTTCACAGCAATGCTGGTTGTTTCCGGTTGCAGTGTTGAAGAGCCAGTCGCGCCACGAGCTTCTGACGCGGCACTGCAGTCAAGTTCAAATCTTCACACCTTCATTCTCGCTTCAGCGACAGATGCTCGTTTGCCGGCGCCGATGAATGAAGCGCAACGTCTTAGCTCTGCTGACCTTGCGTTCTTGAAAGGAGCGCACGCTTCCAGCAAAAATCTTCTTACGTCAGCAGGTGATCCGGCAACATTTTGGAACCAATTGACAACAGAATTAGGTCTTGCCGCGCATCTGCCTCCGCCCCTTTTTGCACGGGCGTATGCGCTTGTCCATGTAGCCGTGTACGACGCCCTCGTTGCAGCGCATACTACACCTCGTTCTGATCTTATAGATCGGACGATAGCCGCAGGGGCTGCATCGACAGTATTGGTGTATCTCTTTCCGACACAAGCCGGTCGGATCATGGCAGATGCAGCATCGCAAGTTGGAGCGGATCATGGCCTCGCACTTGGGCGTGTCACGCGAAGCTGGGGATTGGGAAAAAGTGTCGGAGATGTAGCTGTCGATCATGGTCGACATGACGGCTCCGATGCAGTCTTCACGGGCATCATGCCAACCGGTGATGGGATTTGGACAGGTACTCATCCTGTTCTGCCAATGTGCGGCACGTGGAAAACGTGGATTACAACCTCCGGCTCGGAATTCCAGCCTGAGCCACCCTATCGGTTCGGTTCGACGGAAGATTTGCTCGAGGTGCTGGAGGTATTTGAAGTATCGCTTCACCGAACACCTGAACAGATTGCGATTGTGCACAAGTGGGCAGATCTTCCACCGCCAACGATCTGGAATAACTCCCTCAACTCGCGCATTGCAAGTTACGGTTTGAATACATTCGCGGCAGCGCGTGCTCATGCCTATTTGAACGCAGGAATGTATGATGCGTTTGTCTCATGTTGGGAGACAAAATATACCTACTGGATTGCACGTCCGTTCCAGCGAACTCCCGAATTGGAAACAGTGATACCTACACCGAATTTCCCGGGCTATACCTCCGGGCATTCGACCGTCTCTTCATGCGCCAGTAAGGTTATGGGTGAACTGTTTCCTGTGGAGGCTGTCTTCTTCCAGTCTCAAGCTGAGGAGGCTGCACTTTCGCGGCTCTTAGGCGGAATCCATTTCACTCACGACAATAACCAAGGGCTGGTCGTTGGTGCACAGATCGGGAACAAGGTCGTGGGTATCATGCGCGCTGATGTTGCCTTGCCGCTGCTGGCTTCTCACTGAGTTTTCATGCCGGTTATTTCACTTGGAAAGGCGCGAGCATTCGCGCCTTTTCCGTTATCAACCCTTAGTATTTTGCTTCCCTTCCTCACTTTTGTTACATTGTGATCACATGAAAAAAACGGATCTTAAAGGATTGACGCTCAAGGAATTGGAAGAGTTCGCGCTGTCGATCGGTGAGCAAAAGTACCGCGGTAAACAACTCTTCGACTGGCTCTACACGAAGGAAGCTTCGGCGTTTGCTAAAATGAGCTCTCTCTCCAAAGCGTTAAGGGAAAAATTGGCATCAGTAGCGACGATTGAGTCGATTCGGGTAGCAGATATGCAAGAGTCGCGCGAGGATGGGACGATGAAGTTTCTCTTCGAGCTTGCTGATGGCAAGAACATTGAAAGTGTGTTGATCCCACCGCGGACAGCATTCCAGAGTCCCGAAGCGAAAGAAGAAGAGGAACAGAAGCGCCTGACGCTCTGTGTCTCCACGCAGGTCGGCTGTGCGCTCGATTGCAAATTCTGCGCGACAGCGTCGATGGGTATCCTTCGCAATTTGACGGCGGGCGAGATCATTGATCAAGTATTGCAGGTGAAGAAACATACTCGCAAGAATATTACCAACATTGTCTACATGGGAATGGGCGAGCCGCTCATGAATTACGATAATGTGATGAATTCCATTGAGATCCTGACGACAGGAATGCATATCGCTGCGCGGCGGATCACCATCTCCACGGCTGGCTGGGTCCCGAAGATCCGGCAAATGGCAGACGAGAAGCGCAAGATAAAATTGGCGATCTCGCTCCATTCGCTCGATGAGCATTCTCGTTTGGACCTCATGCCGGTCACAAAGAAATTCAACCTCACAGAATTGCTCGATGCCGTCCGCTACTATTATAAGAAGGTGAAGCAACGTGTGACGTTTGAGTATATTCTCTTTCAAGGATGGAATGACAGAGATGAGGATCTTGATGGTCTCATCAAGCTTTCAAAGACTATTCCCTGTAAAATAAACATTATTCCATTCCATAGCATTGAATTCACGCATCCTTCGGGTATATCAGCACAATTACATCCCACGTCAGCAACGAGAGCAGAAGAATTTGTCCGCCGCTTGCGCGAGGCTCATATCACTGTTTTCGTTCGGAGTAGCGCCGGTGAGGATATTGACGCTGCTTGCGGTCAGCTCGCAGTGAAAGTTGAGCAAAAGCGTTCCGTCCACCGTTCTCCAGTTATCCCTCTATCACCCATCAGTAAAGCACAATTGGCATGATCCAACGACCCTGTGTTGCGTTTCTCTTGCTGTGGCATTTCTTAAGCTACGCCCAGGAACCCCAGCTTCCCACTGAACACGTTGCCCATGAGCGCACCTACGACGTTCTTCATTACAAACTAAACATTGGCGTCGATCTAAAATCAAAGACGTGTGCGGGGGACGTCGGGATCAAGCTCGTTCCTCTTCGTCCTCAACTCGACGAAGTACGACTCGATGCTGCGGAAATGAATGTCACACACGTGACGATGAATTATAAATCGATGGAATTTCATTTGTCGGGCGAAAGTCTCTTTGTTACACTGGACAAGCCATATGGTCTACAGGACACGTTGAGCCTTCTCATTTCGTACTCGGTCACATCACCGAAAAAGGGATTGTACTTTGTCGTCCCGGATAGCGGGTATCCAAACAAACAATGGCAGGTGTGGT
>JACOSX010000137.1 GCA_016178625.1 Ignavibacteria bacterium | reverse complement strand
TCTTCTTCTCCGAGGGCCGTATCTTCTTATTCATGGTGCTGTCTCCTTTTATTTGATTAGAATTTGTGGTTTGCTCACTTCAAATCTAACCAACCGGAGCGGCACCTCCTAATTTTTACACAAATATACGGACTTCATCTAACCCCTGTAGCAATAGTACAAGGCGGGGGACCAGCCGGATATGGTGCCGGATTTTCGACCTCGTTCCTGAGTGTCCAAGCGGTTCTCACGTTACACAAACCTGTAGATAAGGATTGGTCTGTTCACTATAAGGATGTATGGCTCGAAGATGACCTCACTATAGTCTTCCAGTGTGACCAGTCGGATGGGGAGATAACGCGCTATTCCAGAACTTGGGCAGGAAATACAACCAAGGGAGATCTCAATATAGGGATCGGTTATGACATAGAGATCAAGAATGACCGACCGGCGGGCAAGCCCCATACCATCTACATTGATCTAAACATCATCTTCAGTATGAAGGGCGAGATATCTTCTACGAGTGGCTGGAGCGCAGGCGTGAAAGGAGAGGTTGGCAAGGAGAAGGTAGCAAGCCTTGGTGCGGATGTTACATATAGTGAAAGTATAACTCTAACGCGTACTACGGGATTCAACACCCATTATTCACCTGGTGGCGAATGGTTCCAATGTCAGAAAAAATGATATATCGAGAACAGTTTTCCGAGTAATGATCTGCTGATTCCTCAATTAATCCATGGAACACAAAGTCAAGGAGATAATATGAACAATTTATTTTTGAATCAGTGCAGTAGGCTTCTCGTGATCCTCTGCATTCATACGCCGTCGATCTTCGCCCAGCAGCACCATTTCCCCGTCGGCGGCTCACAATCAGGCGGCTACGCCAGCGGTGGAGATGAGAAGCTTTTGCTCTCAGTAGCGAGTGTATCAGTCAGCGAGAACTGGAACATGCTCTCAGTGCCACTGCAGGTCGGCGATTATCGGAAGACCACTCTCTTCCCCACAGCGATCTCGAATGCCTTTGCCTACCAAGGGACGTATGTTATCAGAGACACACTGAAAAACGGAGCCGGCTACTGGATGAAGTTCTCAACTCCACAAAGTGTCGCGATCTTCGGCACGCCACTTCAAACCGAGACAGTCGCCGTCGCTGCCGATTGGAACATGATCGGCTCGCTGTCTGCAGCAATCCCAACATCAGCGGTTATCCCCTTGGGCACGAGCGTCACATCACAGTTCTTCACGTACAGCCAAGGGTATCAGATCTCGAGCACTATTGACCCAGGGAAAGCGTACTGGGTGAAGATGGACACCGCAGGAAATTTGCTTCTCTCTTCAAGCGGGGCATCTGTTAAATCGACAGAAGTAATGATGAAGACTCTCTCATCATTCCACAAGCTCACGATCCGTCCTGCAGACGGAAATGAACAGGTAGTGTACTTAGGGAAACAACTTGAGCGCGAGTTTTCTCCGGACGAATTTATTCTTCCTCCAGTGCCGCCTCCAGGCATTTTCGACGCACGGTTTGCCTCACAGCGCATCGCCGAAGTTTATCCTGCTGTTCTCACTCAACCCAAACGGTTCTCGATCGTTCTTTCATCAGCCGTATTTCCAATCCACCTGAGTTGGGAAATGGCAAGCACAAGCCGGGAGAACATTACCCTGTCGACTTCGGCAGATGCGCAAGGTTCCAGAGAAATTGTGCTGCAAGGGAAAGGAAGCGTCACAATAGATAACCAACAAGTCAGCACGATCTTCCTGAAGGTGGAATCAGGCAAGCAGGTGCCAACTGAGTTCGCCCTCCGGCAATGCTATCCCAATCCGTTCAATCCATCAACAGAGATTGAGTTCGACATACCCGATGACGCTACAATCACTTTGAAGGTCTACAATCTTTTGGGGCAAGAGGTTTCCACGCTGAAAGATCTCCAGCACTATGATGCGGGGACATACAACGTCGAATTTGATGGAGCGAATTTGCCGAATGGGGTGTATTTCTATCGCATCTCGGCACAGAGCACAAGAAAACAATTTGTGGATGCGAAGAAAATGATGCTCCTCAAATGAGACATGAAACGATCTGAAAAGCAGAATCCTTCAAGGCATAGTGAATGGCGTGAAGGATTTCGTCCTTATTGAACAACGTGGTCTGATGAACGGCGGGCTGTACCTCGCAGGATAATTCCAATGCCGACAAGGATTAACGCGATGGGCCAGTACAAGTGAACTGCCTCCCACACTTCCCACCGATATAAATATCCGTAGTCAGCGAGGATGAACAATCCTCCGATCCCACAAAGAATTGTCGCGGGAATCAAATAATACCAATCCCGAACATTCTGGATGAACATCATCAAGAAACCGGCACCGACGATCAAGAGTGTCGCAGGGACAAACATGTGCCGGTGAATTTCAATTGAGTCCAATGACCGAAGAAAGAAGAACAGTCCGAAGAGGAACCACACTGTTCCCCAGAACACTTTTCCCCGTCTGCTCTGCGAGAACCCTTGCGCAGCGGTGATCAATCCAAGCACCATGATCAGGGACCAAAAGATAGTGGAGAATTCGACATCAATGATGTGTAGTCGATCCAGTAATAACGCCCCACCCATAACGATCAATGCGATACCAAACCAAGACACGCGGAAATTGGTATTTACCATCGATGATCTCCTTACAGTGAAGTTGGTGTAGGCTTATCCTCGGGCATCAGGAAACCGAGAATAATGTAGAGAAGTATGCCCCATCCGAACGAAGCCAGGATGAGAAAGATAAAGAGAAAACGAACAATCGTAGCGTCTATATTGAAGTACTTTGCGATCCCGCTGCAGACACCCAGAAGTTTCCGATTCGACATGGATCGGCGCAATTCTTTTGGGGCTACACTTGGCGGAGGAAGGTTTGATCCCTGCTGCTCTTGCGACACCAGTGCCGGTTCGCTTCTCTTGGTTGTGTGAATATAAATGAATAAAACTCCGACGAGTATTAAGAGAACCGGAAGCATCACTGTTCGGGAGAACGACCACCAGCTGAACTCCGCCAACAAACCCAGATTCATCATAAGAATAAAGGCGCCGACAAGAATGAGAAGAATAGCAAAAAACCCTCGCTTATCGGCGCTTGGATGTGGGGGAACAGTCGTAGGTTGGGGAACAACAACATGCTCGGGGTTAACAGGCATAATGATCATCGCTAGAATATAGAGGATGAATCCCGTTCCACCAAGTAGAGTAACCAACACCCACACCAGCCGCACAATGGTGGGATCGACGTCAAAATATTCGGCAATGCCGCCACAAACGCCATCAATAAATCGATTTCGTCTCGATTTACAAAGTCGTCGTGGAGTTTCAGTGGTCGTTTCCATCACTTCGTAGTTCTATCCATTCTATAAATGCGTACGAAGCGGAAGAAGGAAATGTTACATACCTCTAAGTGAGAGTGTTCTCTATCATACTTCATACTTTACCACTCCACGACGTAAACGACGAGAATGAAAATGCCGATTCAGATCCCTCATGAATCGGCGTCTATTCTGAAAAATTCCATCTCGCTTCTGGTCATTCGTTGTTTGGCGCTGAGGTATTGTTGTTCACCGAGGATCGTCACACCTCCATGATTTCTTTTTCCTTCAGTGTCACCAATCCATCAATATCTTTGATCACCTTGTCGGTCATTTTTTGCACATCACCTTCGGCGCGCTGGCGGTCATCTTCAGAGAAATGCTCAGCTTTCTCAGACTTCTTGAGGTGTTCAATTGCGTCTCGACGGATATTCCTAACGGCAATTTTTCCCTCTTCGGCAAACTTTTTTACCAGCTTTACAAGCTCTTTTCTGCGCTCTTCGTTCAATGGCGGAATTGGCACACGGACCATACTTCCATCGGCGATGGGGTTCAAGCCGAGATTCGCAGCAATAATTGCTTTCTCGATCGGTCCGACCATGTTCTTGTCCCACGGCTGCACGGAGATCGAATGAACATCGGGCGTGCTGACATTCGCAACTTGGTTCAACGACATTTGGGTCCCGTAGCAATCAACCTTCACACCGTCGAGTAACGCGGTTGTAGCCTTGCCCGTGCGGATTTTCACAAACTCCTGCCGCACAACTTCGACCGCCTTATGCATTTTATCTTCGGTTTGTTTGAGGATGTCTTTTAACATGGCTCTCCTTGCACATTGTTCGATAGGATAATCAACCTAAAAAGATTACCGCTTTGCGGCAGTAAGAGTTTTTGTCGAGGAGACCATCGTGCCTACCTTCTCACCCACGATGAGTCGCTTGAGGCTTCCCGGTATATTCATATTGAAGACAATAATCGGCATCTTGTTTTCTTTGCACAGTGTGATAGCGGTAAGATCCATGACCTTGAGATCTTTTTTTAAGACATCCTGATATGAGATTTCCCGGAACTTGAATGCCTTTGGATTTTTTTCTGGATCTGTATTATATACCCCATCGACGCGTGTACCTTTGATAATCACGTCAGCCTTGATCTCGACTGCACGAAGTGCCGCGGCAGTGTCTGTCGTGAAATACGGGTTGCCCGTACCTGCACCAAAGATTACGACGCGTCCTTTTTCTAAATGTCGGATTGCGCGGCGACGAATGAATGGTTCCGCCATCTCCTCCATTTTAATCGGACTGAGCAATCGGGTGAACACGCCCTGATGTTCCAGAGCGCTTTGAAGCGCCAAGCCGTTGATGATCGTTGCAAGCATCCCCATCTGGTCACCGGTGACCTTGTCGACTCCCTCGGAGGAGTTTTCAACGCCACGATAGATATTCCCACCACCAATGACGATCCCTATCTCGATACCAACCGTTTGCAATTCAGCAATTTCTCTCGCATACCGCCGAAGCACTTTCGGGTCGATGCCGAAATCCCTTTCACCTATCAACGCTTCTCCACTAACTTTCAGCAGTATACGCTTAAATCGTATTCTCTTTTTCAACAGGTCACTCATATAAAAAAAGTCTCAATAGTGCGAGACCCATGCGTGAGGTGCTATGTACTCTCTCCAAGATGAAATCGCTTGAAGCGCCGAATGGTGATCTTCTCGCCGGTCTTCGCGGTCGTATCGAGGATGAGGTCTTTGATCGTTTTGCCCGAATCCTTGATGAATGTCTGCTCGAGTAAGCAGGCTTCCTGAAAGTACTTCTCGAGTTTTCCTGCTGCCATGCGGTCGACAATGTTTTCAGGTTTCTTTTCGTTGCGCGCCTGCGTCCGATAGATTTCAAGCTCGTGTTCCAGCGTTTCTTTTGAAACGTCTTCTTTGGAAATGTACAGCGGATTCATCGCAGCGATCTGCATCGCGATATCACGTGTCAGCGTCTTGAAGTCATCGGTTTTGGCAACGAAATCAGTTTCACAGTTCACTTCGACCATCGCCCCGATGCGCCCGCCCGCGTGAATGTACGCCTCGACCAAGCCCTGATTTGTGGTGCGATCCGCGCGCTTTTCGGCAGTCGCGGCTCCCTTCTTCCGAAGATAATCGATTGCCTTGTCGATGTTGCCAGCAGATTCCGCGAGGGCTTTCTTGCAGTCCATCATCCCCGCTCCGGTTTTATCGCGTAATAATTTTACTTGATCAGATGTAATATCCATAAAGGTGTCTATTTTCTTTGCAATGACTGATGAATAGGTTACTCAATGACTGCCGATGCTGGTTTCGAAGTTTCTGCATCCATCCCCTCGAGATGCGCGCTGCCTCGTTCTACTCCCTCAATAACGGCATCGGCGATGAACTTCACAATCGTTTGAATGGATTTGATCGCATCATCATTCGCAGGAATGGGATAGTCGACGATGTTTGGATCACAATTGGTATCAACAATTGCAAACACGGGAATCCCAAGCCGCTTGGCTTCTTTCACGGAGATTTCCTCTTTCTTGATATCGACAACAAATAACGCCCCCGGAAGGCGCGTCATTTCGACGACTCCAGAAAGAACATTCGCTAATTTTTCTTTTTCCCGATCGAGGACGAGCGTCTCTTTCTTCGTAATCTTATCGTACGTGCCGTCCGTCTCCATTTTCTCAATGTTCGTCAGGCGTTTCACACTCTTACGGATGGTGGTAAAGTTCGTCAACATACCGCCGAGCCAACGTTCCGCGACGTAAAACTGGCCGCAGCGTCTCGCTTCCTCCTGAATAACTTCACTCGCTTGCTTTTTGGTCCCGACGAAGAGAATACGTTTCCCGTCGGCGATGATATTGGAAATAGCATTGCACGCCGCTTCCAACAATTCCTGAGTTTTCTTGAGATCGATGATGTGAATACCGTTCCGCTCCATAAAGATGAACGGCTTCATCTTGGGATTCCAGCGGCGGGTCAGGTGGCCGAAGTGGGCACCGGCGTTGAGAAGGTCTGCCAATTCTACACGTGGCATTGTTGTGGTACTCCTATGTTAGTTGAGTCTTCTACTCCCGTCATCTTCCCTCGGAATCCCAGTCATCACCCCGCCATGCTGAACTCATTTCTGCATCTAAGGACGGCAACCAGAACACTGCCGAAGAAATCAGAGAGTATGTTTGATTAAAAATTTCGAACTTCGAATTTCCAATTGCGGATTGAAATGTCAACGCCTGCGCGAACATCTCATATCACACATCGCATATCCAACAAGGCTTTTATCGCTTGGAGAATTGGAATCTCTTCCGAGCTTTCTTTTGACCGTACTTCTTCCGCTCGACCATGCGCGGGTCACGCGTCATCATGTCGCCGAGCCGAAGTTTCGGCTTCAGCTCGCTATTGATCTCCACCAATGCGCGGGCAATGCCGAGTTTCACCGCGCCTGCCTGTCCGGTGAGGCCTCCACCGTCAACATTTGCTCTCACGTCGTACTTCCCAGAAGTCTCGGTCTGCACAAAAGGCGAGAGCACTTCAGTCCGCAGGGTATCAACCGGGAAATATTGTTCCAGAGTTCTGTTGTTGATTGTTACTGTGCCCGATCCCGGTTTCAATATGACGCGAGCAACCGATGTTTTTCGTCGTCCGGTGGCAATGGTTTGATGACTATGAGAAATCATTGAGTTTCCTTATGATGAAATACTAAATCCCAAATCCCTGAAAATCATTTTTCACTTTTGAATTTTCACTTTTGAATTGGCTCAGGACTTTGAATCACAGATTTACACTTTTAGGGTTTCTGGCTTCTGCGCCTTGTGCGGATGCTCGACACCGCTGTACACTTTGAGCTTTTTGATGATGCGAGCACCGAGACGATTGTGCGGGATCATCCCCTTGACCGCGTGTGTGAATACACGCTCCGGATTAGTCTTCATCAGCTCTTTGAACGACTCGACTGTCGCGCCACCCGGATATCCAGTGTAGTGGAAGTATGTTTTGAGCTCGTTGCGCTTTCCCTGCACTTTCACTTTGTCGGCATTGATCACGACGACGAAGTCACCGCAATCGGCATTCGGTGTAAAGACAGGTTTATGTTTTCCGCGCAACACATGTGCGACACGGCTGGCAACCCGGCCGAGCGTCTGCCCGCCTGCATCGACAACATACCATTTCTTCTCGACCTCATTCTCTTTGAATGAGTGCGTTAACCGCTGATATAAAGGCACAGAATATCCTTGAATTTGAATAAAATGAAGGGGTATTAACTAGAACAGAATAAATTTAACGAAAATTTTGGTGAGAGGCAAGGGCAAGGAGGAAACCTTTGTCTTCCCTTTTTTCATTCATCTATCTCGACGAGGTCTCTCGCCGCCTCACCAACATCCATATGCCTCCCACAAGCAGCATGAGTGTGAGTCCAACAATCCCCCGCATTGACAAGCCTGGCACTCCATTCGCAACTGTCACCACAAAGTCGTTCCCGAAATTCCATTGGTCGCCATGGTCGGGAATCAGGTTGTTGTTCGTGCTATTTGCCGCGGAGAACATTGTATCACGCCCGGGAGAAGCGGGCGCGTGGTACGTGAATGTCCACGCCACAGAATCGTTGATAAATGTCTTGGGGGCGGTGTGAGTCAGCTCGCCGGTCACGATCTTCGTTTCAGCGTTGGTGGTTCCGAGGGCGCCGTGCGCTACCGCGACGTTGAGACCGCCTGTCATCGAGGCACCGCCGACCATGTGCAGTGTATATGTTGCACTGCCATTGGGCGGAACAGTCGCGGGTCCCGTGATCCAAACATTCACGCCTGTATTGGGATTGACGTTATGACACGTACAGCCGAAACCGTTCTTTCGCGTCGCGCCGACGATGCCATCGTCGTGCTGGATATCGAATCCGATCAACACGACATAGACCAGCGCGATCGATGCGAGGATATATCTTTTTCCGCGGTACGAGTCAATGTTAATCACAGACACTCCTGTATATTGTCACAACTATGTGGATAGAGAAACACTTAGGCTACAATTACGCTAAGAACAGATGTTGAATAATGATGGAAAACTGTTATATGAGAGATGATGGGATAATGTACAACTTTGTGAACCGATTGTCAAGACTTTTTCGTCGTGGCACTGTCCTTCTTTTATAAAATCATGGACTCTGGATTTCCTCGTCATGCTGACACGCTTCTGGTCAGCATCTGAATCCAGCCCTCTGGGTTTGGATTTCGAACAAGAACGTGTCGTCACGTCCAAAGGACCCCTCCGGGGAAGTGACCCCTTCGGGGGAATGACGATCGGGGAATCAGACCTGTTGCTCTGCGTGGTACGAGCTTCTCACCAGCGGTCCAGACTCGACATGCTTAAATCCCATTTCCAAGCCAAGATTCTTAAGCCTCAGGAATTCATCGGGATGAACGAAGCGATCTACAGGCAGATGTTCCTTGGTCGGCTGGAGATATTGACCAAGCGTGAGGATATCGCAACCGACCTTGACCAGATCCTCCATGACATTAACGACTTCCTCCATGCGTTCACCGATTCCAAGCATCAAACCCGTCTTGGTGAGAAAGCCTCTCCGCTTCGAGCGTCCGAGCAGTTCAAGAGAGCGCTCATACTTCGCCTGCGGGCGGACGATGCTATAGAGGCGAGGAACTGTCTCGGTGTTATGATTAAGGATATCAGGAAGAGCATCGAGGACGATGTTCAATGCAAACTCTTCTCCCTTGAAATCGGGGATGAGCACTTCTATTTTCGTTCCGGGATTCATTACCCTGACCTGACGAATGGTTTCAGCGAAAATCTGAGCACCTCCATCATATAGCTCATCCCGGTTCACCGACGTGATCACTGCATGACGAAGTCCAAGCATCTTCACCGCCTCCGCGACACGCGCGGGTTCATCCGCATCAAGCTCAAGCGGCTTCCCGGTCTTCACTGCGCAGAAGCCGCAGCTCCGTGTGCAGACGTCACCGAGGATCATGAACGTCGCAGTACCGTTGTTCCAGCATTCACCCATGTTTGGGCATCGCGCCTCCTGACAGACTGTGTGAAGCTTGTGAGTGTCGATGATCCCTTTCAGTTGGGTGTATTTTTCTCCGGAAGGAATCCGTGCTTTAAGCCAATCAGGTCGACGAGGACGAGGTGCTTCAACGGGGATTTCTGGAGTAACCATTTCCTTCATCATAAGTTCCATATGCTTCGGGAATATCTGTTGTCCCTAAGACACCAAGACATGACGATACATCCTCTGTGAACCTCCGGGTCTTCGAGACTTCGTGGCAAGGGCGCTCCATGTTTAGACCACTCTCTTCTCATCAATCTCCTCAAGCTGGTGAACAACGCTGCTGAGGAAACTTCCCCCCAGCGCGCCATCGACGATCCGATGATCGAACGACAGCGTGAAGTACGAAATCGATCTGATGGCGATTGCATCATTAATCACTACCGGACGCTTCTTGATCGTGCCAATGCCGAGAATCGCAACTTGTGGTTGATTGATGATTGGCGTACCGATCATCGCACCGAAACCCCCATAATTGGTAATCGTGAATGATCCGCCTTCGATATCTGCAAGGGATAATCGCTTCGAGCGCGCTCTGACGGCAAGATCGTTCACCGCCCGGGCGAGACCTGTGAAGTTCTTCTCATCGGCATTCTTTATTACAGGAACAATCAGGCCATTCTCAGTGGCAACGGCGATGCCCAGATTCACGAATTTCTTCACGATGATCTTATCAGCCTCGATCTGCGAATTGACAATCGGATATTGCTTTAAAGCATTCACGACAGCGTCGCAGATGAACGGCATGTACGTGAGCTTGAACCCTTCGCGCTTCTCAAAGGTTTCAGCATTTCGACGACGTACCGCATCCACTCTCGTCATGTCCACTTCGTGCACTTCATAGACATGAGGGGAGGTCTGTTTACTCCGCACCATGTGGTCAGCCATCTTCTGGATGAGATTGCTCATTTGAAGGATTTCATATTGCGGCGAGGGATATTTCTTCGCGAGATCACCAGTATCAATATGTTTCAACGTACTCTCGATGCGCGGCGCCGGCGGACCAGACGGTAAAGAGGGTGCCATCGCAGGCATCGGCGGTTGTGCTGTCTCAGGAGCTCCAGTCTTTTTCCTGTCAACATAGGCGAGAATATCCTTCTTTGAGACCCGCCCACCTTCTCCTGATCCGGGAAGACGCTCCAGCTCCGACATTGAGATCCCTTCCTCACGGGCGATGTTTAAGACGAGTGGAGAATAAAATCGACCTGCCGCAGGCGCGGGCTGTGGCATTGGCGCTTGCTGCACTGATGAGGCTGGCTTCATCACTTGAGCCGCCGGTTTGGGCGCTTCGCGTGAAGGCGCTGCAGCAGCGGGCTTCGGACTCTCTGAAACTACTGCAGCCGATTCATCAGTATCGATCTCTGCGATGACAGTTCGCACCGCAACCGTCTTCTGTTCTTCAAACAATAGGCTTGTGACGACACCAGATGCCGGCGAAGGGATTTCCGAATCGACCTTGTCTGTACTAATTTCAAGAAGTGTTTCATCCTTCTTGACTTTGTCTCCCGGCTTCTTATGCCATTTGATGATGGTACCTTCGGTGAGACTCTCACCGAGTTGCGGCATGACAACTTCAACTTTTGACATGGAACTCTTTCTTGATTTGTGGATAAATTCTTTTCTTCGGATTAGTATGTGGCTAACTTCCTCAGCGCCTCCAACACTTTCTTAGTATTCGGCAAAAAGTACTCCTCCAATGTCGGTGCGTAGGGGACAGGAGTATCGGGCGACGCGACCCTTTTGATTGGTGCGTCGAGATACTCAAACGCATTCTCTGAGATGAATGCCGCGATCTCTCCACCGATTCCTCCAGTCAACGTATCCTCATGAAGGATCAACACCTTGCCAGTTTTCTTTACGGATGTCAAGATTGCTTCTTTATCGAACGGCATCAGCGACCGCAGGTCTACAACTTCTACCTCCACTCCTTCCTTTGCAACCGTCTCCGCCGCTTCCAGCGCCCAGTGAACGCCAGTCCCATAGGTGATCACTGCGATGTCGCTCCCTCCTCGCTTCACGTCGGCTTTGCCGATCGGAACAAGATATTCATCGTCAGGAACTTCTGCCTTGGCATGACGATAGAGATATTTGTGCTCGAAGTACAACACAGGATTAGGATCGCGGATCGCCGATTTGATCAAGCCCTTTGCATCATAAGGGGTAGATGGAGCGACAATTTTCAACCCCGGAGTGTGGAAGAACCACGCTTCCGGATTTGTTGAATGGAATGGTCCACCGTGAATACCTCCGCCCGAAGGCAACCGCACAACCAGCGGCACGGGAATGAAATTCCTGTAGTGATATTTCGCTGTGATGTTCACAAGTTGGTTGAAACCATTCGTGACAAAATCGGCAAATTGCATTTCCGCCACAGGACGCATTCCAGCGATGGCAGCGCCCGTTGCAGCACCGACGATTGCTGCTTCGGCGAGTACTGTATCAATAACGCGATCTTGACCGAACTCTTCCGTGAATCCTTTCGTCACCTTGAATGCACCGCCGTAAGTGCCGATGTCTTCACCAAGGAGGAAGACGGTGCCGTCGCGGCGCATTTCTTCGCGCAGCCCTTCGCTGATGGCTTCTAAGTATGTCAGGGTTTTAGGCAAAGCAGATTTCGGATCGCGGATTGTGAATCTATAATTTCGTAAGACTATTCTGCATATACCCCTTCTGCCGCTTGCTCGGACGGTGGATAAGGGGCTTCCAGCGCAATGTTCGTCGCTTCATCGAGCTGAGCGTGAATGTCTTTCGTCAGCTCCTTCTTCTTCGCCTCAGTGAGAACGCCCTCGGTCATGAGTAACTTCTCGAATCGTTCGATGGGATCTTTTTTCTTCCACTCTTCGAACTGCTTCTTAGGAACATACCATGCGTTATCGTGTGCAGCGTGACCGTGCATCCGCATCGTGACAGATTCGATGATAGTCGGACCGTCGCCCTTGCGTGCACGCTCGACGGCTTCCCGACAAACACGAAACACTGCCAAGACGTCTGTGCCGTCAACGGTCACTCCTGGAATTCCGTAACCGACCGCACGATCAGACAAGTGCTTGACGAGAAACTGTTTCGCCGTGGGGGTGGAATAGGCATATTGATTATTCTCGATGATGAGAATGAATGGCAGTCTCATCACTGATGCCATCGCCAACCCTTCATGCACTTCGCCCACACTCGCACCGCCATCGCCGATGTAGGTCATAACGACGGACTTCTCTTTTCGGAGCTTGCATGCAAGCGCGGCGCCACAGGCAACCGGAACCATCGCGCCCAAATGACTGATGTTCCCATAAATCCTCAAGCTCGGATCGGAATAATGTCCCGTTCCATCACGTCCTCGCGTGAGACTGTTTTCGCGGGCAAGATGCTGTAACATCAGATTGAGCACCGATTCGCCTTTGACGAAATGCGCACCCATATCTCGGTGCATCGGAAAGAGGTAATCATCTTTCTCCAATGCGAACGCACTTCCGATTGCAGTTGCTTCGTTGCCATTACCCGAGTACGCGCCGCCGACAATTTTCCCCTGTTGATAGAGCCGCAGGATCGAGTCCTCAAACCCTCGCATAAGACGCATGTAATAATAGAGTTTGAGAAGACCGTCAGCCTTCAAGCCAGAGTTGAGATGGATTCGGGTTTTCGTTTCTGGCTTAGCAACCTTTGCTTGTGATTTTGATTTCGTGGTAATCATTCAACTACTAAATTCTCAATCGAAAGCATCAACTTCTTTATCTCATATTCTATTTTCATACTTACTTTATTGTCTGAAGAAATTTATTAATCCGCATTTCGGTTATCAACCCCGAATGAATAAATATTTCCTTTAAGCGAAGTGTATCCAATTTCGTAGGGTGTTCAATCTTCTTTGCTAATATTTGAAGTAGAGAATGTGCAGTTATAAACGAAGTGTCAACTCCTGTTTCAGCCTTAATGTTTTTTAATGCTGTTTCTGATATTGATTCAAACTTACTCGAAACTATTAGAAAGTAAATATTACTGTATCCATTTTTGTTAAGTATAGGTGTGTGTGTTTTGATATACTCAATAAATTTTCTGTCCTCAGTACCTATTTGATAAGCTTCTTTTCTTACTTTAGCTGGAGTGACCCCATTAAACCGGACAGGCAGTTAGGCTGCTCTGTGTGAATGAAATTTATCTTCGAACTCAACCGGTGAGCAGTAGCCCAGCGATGAGTGAAGACGTTTTTTGTTGTAGATTGTTTCAATGAACTGTCCGA
>JACOSX010000136.1 GCA_016178625.1 Ignavibacteria bacterium | reverse complement strand
AGCGCTGTCGCATGTCGTTGAGATATTCTTTTTTTGACTGTTTCGTCACCGGTAACCTCGTAGTATTTGGGTTACCTATATTATGAGGCAACGAATCAGTTTTCAACGCCCTTCGGTTACCTTTTTTATAGGGCAATTCGCATTCAGAGCTTCCCTTGAGACTCTCAGAAACTTTTTGTATCTTATTCCCCGTCATTCCACACCATGCACACCATGTGGAATGAGCCAAGAACGTCAACATCTCATCGCGGAAAGGCATAAAGTTTCGTGGAAAACCAGCTCTCAATGCTCCTGCACCTCCTCGGCTTCGGATTGCTCATGACAACCTTAGTCGCCGGCGTCCTTCTCGAGATACAATATCGGAAAGCGAAAGACCTCCAGGCGAAGGCGATCATCCTCCGTCCTTTGCGATCGATCGGCTTGTTGAGCCCGATCGCATCGCTGCTTCTGCTGGTGACCGGCATCGGCAACATGGTGGTGCGACAGTATACGCTGTTCGCCCCGGGCTGGCTCACCGCGAAGATCATCTTCTACGCGTTCGCGGTTATCAGCGGCGTCATTTTCGGCGTGAAGTCGCGCAAGCGGGGCGCGCTGGTCAAATCCATGGTGGAAGGATCGGCCCCTCCCAATGCCGAAGAACTCCTCGACACTCAAACGAAGCAGCTCACCCTTTTTTACGTCGTCATGCCGATCGTCCTTCTGATCATCCTTGCTCTCTCTGTCTGGAAACCATAAGCAATGCGCGAGTACCTCCTCTATAGTAACGGAGAGTTTACAGAGTCGGCATCGAAAAGGACGTTCGAGTCGATCAATCCATTCAATCAGGAAGTCGTTGCGCGAGTGGCGCGAGCCGGCATTGAAGACGCGCAGCGCGCTATCGGTGCTGCGCGGATAGCGTTTGACAAGGGTCTCTGGCCAAGCATGTCGCGCGAGGAACGGAGCGCACTTCTCAAAAGCGTTTCCGATAAGATCAATGATCAGAAGGCTGATCTCGAGCAGCTCGAGGTGGAAGACTCCGGCGGAACGATTCGCAAAGTAAAAGAGGATCTCTATTTGAGCGCTCGGGCAATGAGTTATTTCTCGAAGCTCGCCGTAATGGAGCTCAAGGAGCCTATCGACGGCTTATCCAAGCCCGGTTTCAGTCAGAACTTCCTCGTACGCGAGCCGGTGGGTGTCGTTGCCGCAATCATCCCGTGGAATTTTCCCTTGAAGATGGCGATCTGGAAACTCGGGCCGGCGCTTGCCGCGGGCAATACGGTGGTTCTCAAGCCGTCGGAATTGACGCCCATGACTGCAATGGAGCTTGCAAAGATTGTTCATGCGGTCGGATTTCCACCCGGCGTCGTGAACATCATTCCCGGGTTCGGCGACGACGTCGGCGAAGAGCTTGCCAAGAATCCGATGGTCGACAAAGTTTCGTTCACCGGATCAACAGCCGTCGGGAAACGCGTGATGAGTCTCGCGAGCGAATCACTCAAGAAATGTACGCTGGAGTGCGGCGGGAAATCCGCAAACATCGTCCTTGACGATGCTGATCTCGATATCGCCGTTGATGGTGCGCTCTACGCGATCTTCTATCATCAGGGACAATGTTGTGAAGCGGGCACCAGGCTGTTCCTGCCAGAGAAATTGCACGATGACTTTCTGAGCCGCATAGTAGAGAAGACAAAGAAGATGAGGCTCGGCGACCCGAAAGCGGTTACAACCGATCTGGGTCCCGTCATTTCCGCGAAACAACGAGATCGTGTCGTGGGTTATATCAAGAGTGGAATCGAACAAGGTGCAAAGCTTGTCGTCGGAGGATCGGCGCCTCGGACCCCTGATCTCAAGAATGGATTCTTTATCGAGCCGACGATCTTCACCAATGTCGAGAACACCATGAAGATCGCTCAGGAAGAGATTTTTGGTCCGGTGCTCTCTGTCATCAAGTACAAGACAGTTGAGGAAGCAATTCAGAAAGCGAACGATACCGTGTACGGTCTCGGCGGCGGCGTGTGGTCGAAAGACAACGAGAAAGCCATGGCAGTTGCCCGACAACTCCGCGCGGGAACGGTCTGGATCAACGAGTGGCACCTGATCTCGGAGAAAGCGCCGTTTGGCGGGTACAAACAGAGCGGCATCGGGCGGGAGTTCGGCATCGAAGGATTGCGAGAGTATACAGAGACAAAACATCTGCACATCGATGAAGTAGGCACACGCGAGAAAAAATTCTGGTACGATACGGTTATTCCAAAGGAGTAACGGACCTCACCCGTCGGGTACTGCGAGTGTTTTAACATCCTCCTCTCTACATCGTGAGTTCAGTCGAACAATCACAGGAGAGGTCAATTGAACAGAGTTATTCGCCGAGCAAAAGAAATTGTCATCATAATTTAGCCATCATTAATACGGAGTAGAACCACCATGAAATCCTTTGTTATGTTTACCATCTTGCTGGCGATCTTATTTGTTGGCTGCGCAGAGAAAAAAGTCGAACCCCTCCCCGTCGGCGTGATGAACGAGTACCGCGACCCGGGCTATGGCTTCAAAGTCAAATATCCGAAAGACTGGAAGCAAATGGGTACAACAGGCAACGCGGTTTTCGCACCGTCTCAGGATGTCGTCGATAAATTTCAGAATCCCACGACCGGTATCGAAGGCGGCATGGTGACCGCGGAAGTACTGAAGTACGAAGGCAAAACTGCAGACGCTATCGTCCAGGCTGGCAAAGATAATCTCAAACAGACGTGGCAGAACGTTGAACTCCAGCCCGATATACCTGTTACCGTCGCGGGCAAGCAGGCGACAGGCGTTCGATATACCATCCCGGTCTCCTCGAAGAAAAAAATTGTCGGTAGCGATCTCTATGTCCCGGGTGACACAGCAATGTACAAACTGACCACGATCAGCTTTGGCGAAGATCAGGTCATTGTCAATGCAAACATCTACGATAAAATGATCGCATCGTTCGAGATGCCTGTCGTGGTCGCAAAGAAATCGGATGTGTGGGCGCCTTCTACAAACATCGAGCCGTTCAAGTCGCCGTTCTTCACCATGCAGGTCCCTGATAATCTCGAATCCGTTCCGGTCAATAAAGGCAATAACGACTTCGCAATGGAAATGCGAGCCGATCGCCGCGACTGCAGCATCCACATTGATGTCTTTGGCGCGAAGGGGTTAACGGTGGAAAAGGTGTGGAATCAGAACAAGGGACGATACAAGGCAAAAAACACCGGCACGACAACAATTGACGGCAACACTGTGTACTGGGTCGACTATTCTCCGATCAAGGACATCAATAGCCGCGCATACTTCGTCGTGAAGAACGACAAGGTGATCCGCACAACCATCAACTGGTTCGCCCCTCAGAAAGACATTTACTTCCCGGTATTTGAATATATTGTGAAGTCTCTCAAACTTAAATAGGGCTTAAATAAGGAACAACCATGGACCATTCATTGGTAACAACCGCATTCGCGCTGGACGGGTATAAGGTAGTGAAACAACTGGGACTTGTCCGCGGCATAACCGTGCGCTCGCGCTCGATCATCGGCAACATCGGCGCGGGGATCCAGACGCTCTTTGGTGGGAACATTACGCTCTATCAGGAACTGTGCGAACGCGCCCGCCAGGAAGCGTACGAGATCATGATCCAGCACGCACAGTACATGGGCGCGAACGCCATCATCGGGATGAGGTACGACGCCAATGAAGTCGCCTCCGGTGTCACCGAAGTGCTCGCGTACGGAACGGCCGTTGTCGTCGAGAAAGTATGATCTAAGGGGGATTCTCGACTTGTGAAATTGAATTCCTGTTTGATGTTGACCCACAGACACGAAAGTCTCATTGGCTTCACTGATCGTGAACTTCCGCCCTCATTCCCCTTTTTGAACTAACTATGAACATGTTGCCAAACGAATCCAAACAATCATTGAAAGAGTCCCACCTCAGTGGATGGGATAGGAATCCCGTCCTACCAATCTATCAGGTAGGACAGGCATTCTCTACGAGTCTTCGACTCGATAGAGTCGTAGACTTGCCTGTCAATAATATTCAATTCAGATTAAAAATAACAGACAGGTTCCAAAGGGATGCCTTCGGCAAATGTCTGTCCCACTGAAGAATTTATTTTTTTAAAAGTCTCTTATGGATATTAAAGATAGAGCGGTATTAGTCCTCGGCGGCGGCGGATTGGTCGGCACTGCCATTTGCCGGAAACTCATGGTCGAACGACCGAAGAGAATCATCGTGACGTCCCTCCTTCGTCATGAAGCGGAAGAGGCGGTACATAGTCTACGGAAAGAATTCCCTCGAGCCGGCAAGACCTTTTTTGTTCCCTGGTGGGGAAACATTTTTGTCCGCTACACGTCGAAAGACCTGAACCGTGAGGAGATCATTGACAATCCGAAAACCCGCGCCATGCTCATCGAGGATATTCTCGATGAACTGACGGAAGACGTGTTGCACCGTTCCTCGATCTTTCACCTTGTCAACAAATTCAAACCGGACGTCATTATCGATTGCATCAATTCCGCGACAGCGATCGCCTATCAAGACATTTTCCAGAGCGCGCGTGCACTACTGCAGGACATCAAACGGACGAAGGCGGGAAGGAAGAGCGTCTCCCTCTTTGATACCGCTGAACGACTCTTGTGCACCCTCTACACGCCACAACTCATCCGCCACGTGCAACTTCTCTATAGGTCGATGCACACATCCGGGACCACAATTTACGTGAAGATTGGGACAAGCGGCACCGGGGGGATGGGACTGAATATCCCGTACACGCACAGCGAAGAGCGACCGTCGAGCGTTCTCCTGAGCAAATCGTCAGTTGCGGGAGCGCATACATTGCTGCTGTTCCTCATGGGTCGTACGCCGGATGCACCGATCACGAAAGAGATTAAACCCACCGCCGCGATCGCATGGAAAAGAATCGGCTATGGAGAAATCAAGAAACGCGGTAAGCCGATTGAATTGTTCGATTGTCCCCCATCGCGCGGCGTGCGCTTGAACTCTGTCCTTCGCCTCTCGATGAAGAATGTCGCAAAGCCGATGCGCAAGACATTGAAATCGGTCTTCATCGATACGGGCGAGAACGGATTATTCTCGCGCGGTGAGTTCGAGGCGATCGCAACGCCCGGGCAAATGGAGTTCGTCACGCCGGAAGAGATCGCCGAAGCCGTCATCTATGAAATCAAGGGGGGAAACACCGGACACGACATCATCAACGCGTTGGATAATGCGACACTCTCGCCGACGTATCGTGCAGGCTTCTTGTTCGAGAGTGCGAAAAAACACATTGAGGCGTTGGAGAAAGAACACAGGGTCAGCAGTGTTGCGTTCGAAATCCTCGGTCCGCCGCGGCTCTCCAAACTCCTTTATGAGGCGCACCTTCTCAAAGTATGCTTCGGCGATATGGTCAGCGTGATGAAGACACGTCCTTCAGTTCTCTCGCTGAAGCTCCGAAAAAGAATAGAGTCGGATAGCAACTTACGTTCCTCGATCATTTCCATCGGTATCCCGATCCTCATGCCCGACGGAATAACTCTCCTGCGCGCAGACGAAATCAAGATTCCACCGAACCTCGGCGAGAACGAGCTTCCCATCTCGAAGAAAAACATTGATCTTTGGGCACACGATGGCTGGGTAGACCTGCGCATTGCCAACATGACTCGATGGAAATCCCGATTCCAGAAGATCGTTCGGATGGCACGGGAAATTCCTGTGATGGACACAAGCTCACGCTACATGAACAACAGCAAATACTGGGACGATTTTAAGAAGATCGACCCCGGAAAACTCGCGGGATGGATCTTCAGCTATGAAGAAGAAGGCATGCGAATGAAAGCATGATCACTCCGGACATCAAATCCCTTTAACACGCTCAGCGCTTTTAGAAGGATTTTTTTCGACGGAGTATGAACGACAACTGTTAAAGCACCGATGAATCCCAAAAAACTGAAAGCCCCAAGCGATTAGCCCGGGGCTTTGTCTTTACACTGTATGTTCGTAGTTCACTTCTACTTCAACAGCACCATCCGCTTCACCGCTTGGAACTGTCCACCTCCTTCGGTTCCTTGAGCAACAATCCTGTAGAAGTAGACACCCGATGTGAGATTGCTTGCATCCAGCTCAACCGATTGCTCACCGTCTTCCATCTCCTCTCGATCGAGTACCGTCGCCACCTCCTGACCGAGGAGATTATACACCGTCAATGTAACGATGCTCGGCTCTGCAAGGTTGAACTCGATTGTCGTCGTCGGGTTGAAGGGATTGGGATAGTTCTGCTGCAAGGCATACTGTATGGGCAGATCATCAATCGCAGAATACCGTTGGAAGTGAGGGATGACCGGCTCGTTGCTTGGGGTCAGCCACGGCGGAAGCTCATTCGTTCCTGCAATTGTCAATGGATGGAATGTGATGGCTATATACGGACCGTCAAATGCGTGGTTGATCTTGCTGACACAGGAATCCAACTTAAAGTAGAATGCCGAGTCGAAATTGCAATAGGTCAATGCCGAATCCGCGAGGCGCGTGATCTGTCGAACGGTTAACCCGTTGCACGGATCATCACCGGCGCCGCTGTAATGGAGATCGCCCAATCGTGTGGACGCATCGAATGGAGAAGTAACACCGGAATCATTCGCGACAATGGCAAGCCTGAGTGCATGCACCTCGCCCAAGAGATGATTGTTGTGTTTCTTTACATGCGGATTTTTGAGCTCTCCGATGAACGGGTGCTGATTACCCTCGCCAGATTTAATGAAGTCGAAGCAGCGCGAGCTATCGGTGTGTGGGAAGTATTTCCGATCGGCAGTCTTATAGCGAATCCACCCACCGGTTGTCGGATTTGGCAACCCAATGACAAGTCCCGCAGGACGAGTAATGACTTTCTTATAAAGATATTCGCGTACTGTACCGCCATTCGGTTGAATTCGATTCCCTTGAACACTCCAAGGTTCTAAGTCCTCATACTTGGGAGAAGCAGGAACTCCGTTCGTATCCCAGCGCCAGAAGTTAACGTGAATCGCTGAGTCTTTCTTATCGAAGGTTCCACAGAAAACAACGGAATCACCCGGCGCAACCGTGCGACCTGTCGCATCGATAGCTTTATGCTTGTGATCGAAATCGATTGACGTGAAGCCGCCGGAATCTTGGATCGAAAGCACGCGTCCGTTGAACCTCGCATGTAAGCTGTTGACGGTAATGCCGGTGGTGTTCACGAAGTGAAAGCAGGCATCACTGGAAACTTGCTTGCCCGCTTTCTTCTGTTTCTTCTCGGCAAGATCAACCTGATTGAACGTGCGATATTTTGGTTGAGCAATAGCGAGGGCGCCCACTAATACTACCAGAACCGACACAACCAGCATTCGATGATAAGATGTCGCAGAAAGATTCATAACGTTTCTCCTTTCAGGATATGTGGTGTGAAGTTGCTAAATGTTCCAGAGACATTGACTCACGGATAAAATCGCACGCCAAGTCCTGCATCGATCCCCACGCCCGTGCCAGGAGCGAAAATCATCAAGGGTGCGACTTCAACGAACAAGTCGATTGGCGACCGCGGGATTTCGTATGAGAGACCCACAGGCACGCGAGCGGCAAAACCCATCTCCTGATCGCGAAGGAAGTAGCTGTAACGTCCGTTCACAACAACGTATTGCGTTCTTCCAAACCCGATCACTGCACCGACACCGTAATGAAGTGATAGCCGCTGCTCGTGGAATGGATAAGCTTGCCACAAGTAATCGACATGCAACCGGTATCGATCAAATGGTGAGAATCCGAGCGCCCCGTCAAGAGCATTATTCTGGCTGAGGCGATACTTCCAAGCAAAACCAGTCGGCTCACCGAAAACAAATCCTGCACCAAATTTACCTTGTGAATATGTCGCATCGTGAAGTCCCAGTGATAACGCACAAAGGACGAGTATTGGATAGAGCATTGATCGTTTCATTGTTCTTCTCCTCTGATGTTATGAGTAATCCGGGGTTACCGCTTGAGGCTGAAGGAATCATCCCCCGAATGAGAGAGAAGTCGTGATGTCCGTCGTTCAGCAAACGGTGAGGTCGAGAGACCCTCGCTGTCTTGTTTGCTGATCTTTCATCACTGGCTTCCTCACGGTATTAACCCTTCTATAGCTTCGTCATGAAATCTTCAAACGCAACAGCCTTATCAGAAATATACTCCATCAAACGGGAAAGTCAAGTGAATTTTTTTTAAGACTATTTTAATGGAAAAACAGCAGAATTGATCGGGGATCTGGCAAGAATGCTATTCAAACCTGAGGGATTCGATAGGATCGAGGTTGGACGCTTTCCATGCAGGATAAACGCCAAAGATGATTCCGATGATAGAGCAAACAATAAAACCAATGGCAGCCCAGTCAAACGGAATAACGGGAGGAACCTCGAAGAAAATTGCAATGAGATTACCCGCACCAATACCGGCGATGATGCCGATGATTCCCCCAAGCTCACTGAGTACCACCGCTTCAAGGATAAATTGGGTCAAGATGTTATTTTTTCTCGCGCCGATTGCCTTCCGAATTCCAATCTCTCTTGTCCTCTCCGTGACCGAAACAAGCATAATGTTCATAATGCCGACTCCTGCGGCAATGAGGGCAATAGCACTGATGATCATAATTCCCAGCCGGGCGTACTTGGTAAATTCACTGAACTGCTGTATGAGTGAATCGTTAGAGAAGATGTAGAAATCGTCCTCAGAGCCAGGAGGAACCTGACGCGCTGCTCGCAGAATGCCTCGTACCTGTTCGATGCAATCTTCGTATGTGTCCCGCGACGTTGATTGGACCATGATATGGATTTCTCGCTCGTTACCATAGACATTGAAAAATGTCGGCAGAGGAATAGTCACAAAATTATCGTTGTTGCCCCCAAGCATTCCTCCTTGTCGTTCAATCACGCCGATGACCTGATACTCCTGTCCATCCACGCGAATTGTCTGACCGATGGGATCTGATTTTGGGAATATTTTTTCTACGACACCCATCCCAAGGACGGCAACTCGCCTTGCAGAGGAGACCTCATCAGGCATGAATAGCCGACCATCCCCGATCGTCCAGTTATTTGTCGTAAATCCATCGATGTCCTCGCCTGCAATTTGGACCCCTGGATTGGTCTTTTGCCCCTGAGGCGTTGCAACGATCTTTCCGAAGTCCCACGCCTCCAGACCGACAGCTTTCGCGAGCGTTGTGCGTTCTTTGACGACAAGCCCCTGCGGGTAGCGGAGCGACCTGCGATTGCGCACCTTTGCCCTTTCCTGTGGATCACCAGAATTAAACATCGGGTTCTTCTGAATCTGGAAAGTGTTGGCTCCAAGTTGGCTCAATCCATTTTCGATGCTGTTCACCAAGACACCCATCGCCGTCATGACGGCGATGATGGAGAATACGCCAACAGCGATACCGAGCAGTGTGAGCACGGAACGGAGTTTGTTTGTTCGTAGTGCGACGAGTGCCATAACGAGACTCTCGCGTATTTCGTGCATTATGGTTTCGAAGGGCTGACTCATATTCGCTCGGTATTCCTACTCATACCGCAAGGACTCTATCGGATCAAGGTTAGCAGCTTTCCATGCAGGATAGACGCCAAAGATAATACCGATGATGCTGCATGAGATGAATCCTATCGCTACCCAATCGTACGGAATGATGGGTGGAATCTCCATGAATATTGCTGTGATATTACCACAGATAACACCAAGAATAATCCCGATGATTCCCCCGAGCTCGCTAACAAGCACTGCTTCGAGAACGAACTGGCTGAGAATGTTGGTTTTCCGTGCGCCGATTGCTTTTCGAATCCCGATCTCTCGCGTTCTCTCGGTGACAGACACAAGCATAATGTTCATGATCCCAACGCCGGCAGCTAAGAGGGCAATTGCACTCACGAGCATGATCCCCAACCTGACATACTTCGTGAAATCATTAAACTGTTGAATGAGTGAGTCATTCGTCCAGATGTAGAAGTCATCCTCTTCACCAGGAGGAACGTGACGAACCGCGCGCAACACCCCGCGTACTTGTTCCATACAATCATCGAGCGTCGCCGGAGTCGTTGACTGTACCTTGATTGATACTTGTCGATCTTTTCCATACACGTTAAAGAATGTCGTGATCGGGATGACCGCAAAATTGTCATTACTCCCCCCAAGCATCGCGCCTCTCGGTTGCACAACACCGATGATCTGATATTCTTGTCCATCGACACGGACAGTTTGCCCGATCGGATCCATCTTTGGAAATACTTTCTTCGCCACATCCGTACCCAGGATAATGACGTGACTTGCCGAAGAAAGCTCGCCGGGACTGAAGAGTCTGCCATCTCCGATCGACCAGCTGTTTGCAGTGAACCCCTCGATGTCTCTTCCGGAGAGAAAGATGTCGGGATTCGTTTTCATTCCGCGTGGTGAGACAATGACCTTCCCGAATTCAGCGCAGAACACACCAACTGCTGAAGCTAACGTCGTGTGTTCTTTGACTCGCTCTGCTTGCTCATAGGTGATATTCCTTCGGTTCCGGAATTTGGGAAGCTCTTCTGGATCGTCGGATTCGAACATGGGATATTTTTGAACCTGGAAGGTATTTGCTCCCAGCCAACTCATCTCTCCTTGAATACTATTCAGCAAGACACCCATCGCCGTCATCACACCGATAATAGAGAAAACACCAACCGCAATGCCAAGAAGGGTGAGGGCAGATCGCAACTTATTGGTGCGAATCGCGACGAGAGCCATCACGAAGCTCTCCTTCACCTCGAGGATCGCTGTTTCTAATGTTCGGTTCATGATGAGAGTCCCGACGGGGTGATTGCCTCATTATTCATATCGCAATGCATCAACAGGGTCCATCTTTGCGGCCCTGTAAGCTGGAAGGAAACCCGAGACGACTCCAACCAACAACGAAACCAGCAGTGCGATAAAGACAACGGACAGTGGCATGGCAGTGGGAAGCACCTGATCGGCGATTAAGCTGAGAGGATAGGAGATCATCAGACCGATGATCCCTCCTATCAGACAAATGATTGCAGCTTCTACCAGGAATTGAAACAGAATTGTTCTGCGTCTGGCACCGATGGCTTTGCGGACGCCGATCTCTTTGGTGCGCTCGGTGACGGAGACATACATGATGTTCATAATCCCTATTCCGCCGACGAATAACGACAGACCGGTGATAAAGAATCCAACTCCGGCAATGATACCCGTGATTGCTCCAAAGACTCGAGTAAGCAAGTCCTGCTCATTAATATTGAAGTCATCTTCCTGCGCCGGTTTGAGTTGGCGGACTTTGCGCATAATTCCTCGCAACTCTTCTTTCGCATCTTCAATATCAGCATTTTTCGCGACGCGGACATTCAGCGTAACGTCGCGATGAGACCCAAATTGTGTCATGAACGACTTGATCGGCACATAGATGCGATTATCGGACGTGAAGGCACCGAAGAGTCCTCCCTGTTTCTCAAAGACCGTAAGAACTCTGTATGGGTACCCGCCGACTTTGATTGTCTGACCAATTGGATCCACCGAAGGAAATAGTTTTTCGGCAACATTGGCTCCAATCCCGCAGACAGGTCGCCCACCATCGGACTCCTCTTGAGAAAAAAATCTTCCTTCCTGTATCGTCGTCCCTGAGGCTTCCTGGTACGCATGCGTCGTTCCGGTAATCCATGCGTTCAACACGGACCGAGAACCATAGCGTGCGTCCTTCACAGTACTCACTGCGGGTGCGACAGCGTCGACAAGGGTTGCCTGGCGCGTTACGTAGTCGGCAAATTCGACCTTAAGATCTTTCCTGTTCCGGTACTTCCACCAATCTTCACCACTGACCCACGGAAACTTTTGGATGTAGAGCACCTTCGAGCCGAAGGCAGAGGCACTTTTCTCGAATGCGCGATTCACACCCTCGATTGCCGTCGCCATGAGTGTAACCGAGACGATACCGATGACAATACCAAGTGTCGTCAAGACGGAGCGCATTTTGTTTGCACGGATAGCGCGGAACGCAATGAGCAGACCTTCTTTTATTTCAAATATGAAGTACATGGAAAGCGCTAAGAGACAGTTGCGTTAATGATTTTTCGATTTGTGACATTCTCGTCGCTCTCCACCACACCATCACGGATGCGGATGATGCGATGAGCATGCTCGGCGATGTACTCTTCGTGTGTGACCAGGATGATCGTGTTTCCAAGACGGTGCAATTCTTCGAAGAGAATCATGATTTCATCACCTGTCTTCGAATCCAAGTTGCCCGTTGGCTCATCGGCGAGAAGGATAGACGGCTTGTTCACCAGCGCGCGAGCAATTGCCACACGCTGTCGCTGACCACCGGATAACTCATTCGGCTTGTGGTTCTGTCGATCTCCTAAGCCAACCTGTTCAAGAGCCTCGCGTGCCAAACGCTTCCGGTCCGATGACGAGACACCACCATAGATTAACGGAAGCTCAACATTATGCAATGCATTGGAGCGGGCAAGCAGATTAAACGTCTGAAAGACAAATCCGATTTCTTTATTGCGCACCTTGGCAAGCTGATTGTCGTTCATTTCACTGACGTTGACTCCATTGAATTCATACAGACCGGACGTCGGGGTATCCAAACACCCAATGATGTTCATGAGAGTGGACTTGCCGGAGCCGGAGGGACCCATGATCGCGACATACTCATTCTTATGAATCTGGAGAGATACACCGCAAAGAGCATGCACTTCTTCTGCTCCACCCATGTCATAAAACTTTTTGATCTGCTGTAGATTAATAACGACCGAATTATTCATGCACACTCCTTCACTGTCTGTAACTTATTTGGATCCTGTCTCGCCCGTTTTCTTTTTCGCGTTATCGACCTTGACTTTGACCCCATCGTCGAGCTCACGATTAATTGCTTTATAACTCCCGGAGACAACTTCCTTGTTCTCGTCCAGTCCCGAAACGATCTCAATGTAGGTATCATCGGAGATTCCTCGTTTAACTTCGACTGACTTAGCGACATTGTTCTCTATAAGGAACACAACCTCCTTCGGCTTTTCGTTCTTTGGTTTGATCTTGGCGTCATTCGCAGCCATCTGCTCACTTTCATCGGGCTCTTTCTTTTCCTTATCCTTTTCCTTCATCTTATTCGCCGAACGAGTTGTCACGCTTTGGATAGGCACGGCGACAACGTTTTTCTTCGTCTCGGTTTCAATCATCGCCGTCATCGACATCCCCGGACGCAAGATAACGTCCTTATCGAGGACCCGGATTTTCACCTGGAAGTTGGTCACTTCCTCCTGCGTACCCAAACCTTTTGTCTTCGCTGAGTTTCCGATTTCATAAACCACGCCGATGAGCTTCCTGTCAGGGATTGCATCCACGTCAATACGGGCTGTGTCGCCCACGGAGATCAAGACGATGTCGTTTTCACCGACATCGACGCGGCCCTCCATTCGCGAAAGATCCGCAACTGTCATCACCGTTGTTCCCTGAAACTGGCTCGTTCCCAACACACGCTCGCCAAGCTCTACCTTAAGTTCACTGATTGTGCCCTCCATCGGAGAGTAAATGGTTGTCTTATTCAAATTTTCGGTTGATTGTTTCAGCGCCGCCTCAGCCTGGTCGTATTGCGCCTTCGCAACTTCATAGGATGTGTTTGCCTGTTCGAGTTCCGAACTGGAGATCAAGCCCTTGCCGAACAGTTCCCGCGCGCGCTTGTATTCCGATTCGCTCCGCTGAAGGCTCGCTTTTGCTGAGGCAAGTTCGGCAACAGCGCGATCACGGAGAGCAATGTATGTGTCCGGCTTGATTTTCATCAGCAGGTCGCCCTTCTTCACCCGCACGCCTTCCTTCACAGGAAGAGCGGTGATCTCACCGCTTACTTCCGGCGTGATGATCACTTGCACTTCCGGATAGATCTTGCCCGTCGCTGTGACCACCTGCGTTATCGTCCGTCGTTGCACTTTTTCCGTCTGTACGGTAAAGACCGGCTCTTTTTTGCTCCCCATGATCACCAACAGCGTGATCACGACAAGCAGGGCTCCGGCAATGGACAGAATAATGATTTTCTTTTTTGATTTTTTTGAGTTAGCCATAGTTGGTCCCTTCCGAGGAAAACCTTTTATTTTGAGATCGTCCCTACTACATATTCTGTTTGTTTTTTAGCAAGAAGATAGTTCGTGACCGCGTTAACTTTATTGCTAAGCGCATTGGTATAGTTCGCATTGGCAACCAGCAGATCAAGCAATGTTCCTGCCCCAAGGTTATATTTCTCTTCTGCAATCTTCCGATCCATTTCTGCTGATTCAACGCTGGTCTGAGTGACGTTGACTTGTTTTTCTGAGGCCTCAAGATCGAGGAGCGCTTTTTTCACATCTACCTGGATATCACGCTGTGTTTTCTTCAATTGTTCCTCAGCGTTATTTCGTGAAACGGCAGCCTGTTCGGTTCTCTCTTGCGTCGCAAAGCCGTTAAAGAGATTATAACTTAATGATACTCTAAGCGACAGCGCTTTGTTGTCGGTCAAACGACTTAACTCCGTATTATCGAATCCGTACGATGCGCTTGACGTAATCGTCGGGAAATATCCTGACCGAGCGATCGAGAGCGATGCATCTGCGCTATTTTTATTTTCAAGTGCAACAAAGTAATCGGGACGGGTGGAAACCGCTTGGCGAGAAAGCTCATCGAAATTCGAGTATTGTGCATTGACGGCATGAAATTCGTTTGTGTCGATATCACTGGGAATACCGGCAAGATCCAACTCGTAGTTCTTATCAGGTTCAACGGCGAGATGCGCGAGCAAGTCTGCCTTTGCCTTTTCGTAATTGTTCTGAGCCTGGATGAGCCCAAGTTCATCATTCCCAACCTGAACGCGCTGACGATACACATCGGCGAGGGCGACCGCACCGACTTTGTTTGATTCGGTAATCCGCTCAAGCTGACGCTGACTGCGTTTCAAATTATCCTCGTTGACTTTCAGCAGTTGGTACGTTCGAACGACATTTAAAAAGAACTGGTGTGTCTGAAAAATAACAGTTTGGTCTGTTCGTTTCGATGTATATTCTGATGCAGCGGCGTTTGCTTTCGCCTCATTGACCGACGATGTATTTGCGAAACCATTGAAGAGCGTGAGATTTGCTCCAAGGCCGGTGCTGTATTGCGTTCTTGTAGTCGAACCGCCTCCGGGAATCTCGATGCCATTGAAAAACGTAAAATCACTTTTGGTTTGCGACCAATCTCCACTCAAACCGACAGTTGGGAGCAACGCTCCGTAGGCGGCGGTCACGGAACTTTGGCGCGCACCGATGGTGTTTCGCGCCTGAATGACCGACGTATTTTTCTCCAACGCAAGCTCTACAGCCTTTTCCAGTGTTAACTTAACAGGTTGTGCCGCCGAACTCGCTATGAATGTGAATAACAGCACGATCATGCCGTACGATCTATTCATTATTACAACTCCTCTGGTAATATGATGTGGGCAAGGATTCTGGCTCGAGAAAACTAACCTTAGTAAACGGATTATGGATGAAAATGTTACAGAACGACTCCAACAGAATTACGAGTGATTTTGACTCAGGATCTCGTCCTTTACACTCAGCAAATACTGAAGGGCGGCATCGTGTTCATTGGGAATTTGGCCGTCAAGGATCGCTTCCTCGATCTTTTTCTTCAGCACGCCTACAAGTGGACTCGGCTGGAGTCCACACACCTCCATGATTTCATCGCCACGAACGGGAGGCTGCCAATGCCTCAAGCGATCTTTCTCCTCCACCTCTTTCATTTTTTCAATAACAATATCGTAATTTTTCAAATAACGAGCAACGCGTTGAGGATTCTGTGATGTGATATCCGCCCGGCATAATTTCATCAAATCATCAATATCTTGACCGGATTCAAACAATAATCGACGAATTGCCGAATCCGTGATCTCTTCACTCACGAGAACCATAGGTCTGAGGTGGAGGCGAACAAGTTTCTCAACATACGGTAACTTATCCATGGGCAACCGCATGCGTCGGAAGACAGGCTTCATCATGCGGGCACCAAGGTCTTCATGCCCGTGGAATGTCCACCCGATACCTTCCTTAAATGCCTTTGTTCGTGGTTTAGCAATGTCGTGCACGAGAGCAACAAATCTCAACCACACATCGTCGGTCGACTCACAGATGTTGTCGACCACCTTCAAAGTATGAAGGAAAACATCTTTATGGTGATAATCTTTTCGTTGCTCGACGCCGACCATATCGACGAGTTCGAGGAAAACATGCTTTGCTAATCCGGTTTCATGGAGAAGCTTCAATCCAATGGAAGGTTTCGGTGAAGAGAGGATCTTGAAGAACTCATCCGTCACCCGCTCCTTTGAGACGATCGTGATGCGTTCCGCCATTGTGCGGATTGCTTCGATTGCCTCCGGTTCGATTGAAAACTGGAGCTGAGAAGCGAACCGCGCAGCGCGCATCATGCGGAGAGGGTCATCATCAAACGTTCTTTGCGGTTCAAGAGGCGTGCGGAGAATTTTCTTCCGAAGATCATGTTGCCCGTCATGCGGATCGACGATCTCACCCAGCCGATTGTTATTGATGGAAACAGCGAGAGCATTGACGGTGAAATCACGTCGTGAAAGATCGCTCTCAAGAGAAGCCTTTACTACTGTTGGCTTGCGTGAGTCGCGGTTGTAGTGTTCTGTGCGCGCAGCAACGAACTCGATTTTTCCTCCATCCATCGGGAGCATGGCGGTGCCGAAATTTTCATAAGTAACGATATCTTTGAAACCAAGTTGTGTCGCGACCGTTTTTGCGAAGCCTATCCCATCTCCAACAACAACGATGTCGATATCTTTGACTTCTTTCCCTAGAAGTTTGTCGCGAACATACCCTCCGACAACATATGCTTCGACGCCTCGCTCATCAGCGATGGTGCCAATGCGCACTAGAATTTCTTGTGTGATCGTAATATGTGTTTTCGATTTCAGCACAGGCGGAGTTAGATGGAAAGTCGTTGCTTATTTATCGTTGCCATGATTTCATGTGCAATCTGGAGGGCTCGTAATCCATCCTCCGCCGTCACGACCGGCTCAGCGTCGTTCTGAACAGCGTGAATGAACATCTCAAGCTCGTACCGAAGCGCATTCACTTCTCGTATCTCTGGCTGTTCATAGACAATTTTTCTCTTTCCCTTTCCAATGTCGACCTCACCTAACATCATAGTTGAGCCTGCTGTCGACTGATCACCATCAATGAGATGGAACACCTCCGCAAGACCTTCGGAGAAGTCAATTGAGATATAGGCATCTCTCTGGAAAAGCCGCATCTTTCGCATTTTCTTCTGTGAGATACGGCTGGCAGTGACATTGGCGACACATCCATTCTCAAACTGAAGCCGCGCGTTAGCGATATCGATTGTATCTGAGACAACCGCCACACCGTTCGCGTCGACTTTCTGAATGGGCGAGCGAACCAGGCTCACGATGATATCGATGTCGTGGATCATCAAATCCAATACAACTGCGACATCGGTGCCACGCGGATTGAATTGTGCAAGCCGATGCGACTCAACAAACATCGGCTGCAGGTGGTAACGCTCCAACGCAAGAAGTGCGGGATTGAACCGTTCGATATGTCCGACCTGAATTTTCATGTGTTTCTTGGTTGCCAGTCGTGCAAGCGTCTCTGCCTCCTGCACGGTGGTCGTGATCGGCTTTTCGATGAAAGCGTGAACCCCACACGCGATCGTCTGTTGTGCAATCTCAAAGTGCGTGCTCGTCGGTGTGGCAATGCTCACGGCGCGGACATGCTGGAGGAGGTCAGAAGCAGAATTGAACGCAGTAGTTGAGCATTCACGAGCGACTTTCTCGGCTCGCGCAGCATCCGTATCAGTGACACCGACCAGGTGAGCCGACGAAATCTCGGAATACATCTTTGCATGCAGCGAGCCGAGGTGCCCTACTCCGATAACACCGACAGAGAGTTTATCCATATGATTCTTCACCTAACAATAAGGGATTACTTGAGTGCCCGAATTAGTTTCAGCGATGTGAGATTGGGCACGATGAATAATCGATAGACGATTTGATTTTGCATCACGACCAACGCGACGAAAATAAATATAGTTACATATGCGACTGGTCTCCACCTCGACTGCCGCACTACATAATAAAGGAATAATGAAGCGTAGACAATCACGATAGGGATTACGAGAACCATATCATGCGGTGCGGCTTTCCACCCACTTACAACTCCCGTCAACAATACTAGAACTATCCAGCCGATTCCAAGCGTCGATTGCCGGAAGAGATAGAACCGCTCATCTTCATTCCAACTGGAGTCTCGTCCTGATCTTCTTATCTGCAAAATCAGTGCAACAGTTGAAACGATAAGCACGATGATGGCGATCCCGTCCGACATCAATAACGAGGTGAGAATTTCCATACCGCCTGCGGATGCACCAAAGTCATGAGGAAGAACAGGCACAGCCGCGCGGTATGCGTAGAACAACCAGGGAGCCATACCGATGCAATAGATCAGAAGCAATGCAACACTTACTTTCACTGCCCGCACCATATCGAACGAGTTAACAAACACATCGACGAGGATGAGAATCATCAACAGGAACCCTTCCGGGCGAACCAAGCTTAACAACACCGTCATGACCATTGCGAGGAAATACTCATTGCACAAGCATGACCTCATAGCGATAAGCAGAAGCAAAACCGCGAGAGAGATTTCCGATCCAGTCCCAGTCGACTGTAGAAAGCGAGCGCTCACAGAAAACGCAAGCGTCGCACTGAGCGAGACCGCGACATCACGGATCACTTCATACGCGAAGAAATAGAAAACAATCAGCGACAGACTCGCGAACACGAGATCGATCCCCTTCGCAGTGATGGAAAGATCCATGCCGAGCTTCCCACCCAGAGAAATAATGAGTACCCAGAGTGGAGACGCAACCTCACTCGTCGGAGAGTGAGTATCCACCAAGAACCCCTCTCCATGAACAAAACTCTCTGCCGCGTGTATGGGCGTGTATGCTTCACGGGGAGTATAATCAAAGTGCGTGCTCGCAGTGATGTAGAAGGTTAAAACGACTGCGGGCAGTATGAAGAGTGGAAGTACCCGGCTCCATCGATCGTTAATCAACGGCTTGCTCCATTGCTCGGAACGGCAGATTCCAGCCATCCTACAAACTCCGCCACGCTATGAAAAAAGTAATCAACATCCATCTTCAGCACGTTTTCCTTCCCGTAGGAATCCCACAGCACTGCCGCGATGTGCACACCAGCTTCATGCGCGGCTCTCACATCGGAAACGGCATCTCCAACCATCAGAACCTGATTGGGTTCTAACCCAAATCTCTCCATCACCTTTCGGATGCCTTCGGCTGACGGCTTATGGTTCCGTACGTCGCTCCCGGTTACAACGATATCGAAATAACTCTTGATGCCGATCTTTTCCAGCGTGATGAGCGCCGTGCGTTTTCCCTTTCCCGTGAAGATTGCCAGGAGAATCCCGCGGTTTTTCAGGAATTCCAACATCTCACGGATGCCTTCATATGCGCTCGCCATCCGGGGATGGTGCTCGCCATAGAACCCGAGGAAATCATCCATCGCCTCATCCACACGATCCTTCCCAACTATATTCTCAACCGCCACCTCTTCCGGCGGACCGAACATGGCAACAATTTCCTGCGGTGTGTAAGTACGATCGGTGTATTTCCGGGCGACGTGGTTGAACGTGGCAAAGATCAGCTCGTTGGTCTGCGTAAGCGTGCCATCGAGATCGAAGATGATGCAGGAAATGTGTTTCATGATGATGAAATATACCAAAAAGGAGAGGCAGTTACAAAGAAGGTGCCCGTCCCCGATCCTCTCACACAGACCAGTGTATTGATAGGATTGACATCAAATGCTATTAATGTGCGACGCACTTTCGAAGTTCGTCGCACATTGCTCACGGCCGACCTACCAGGAAAGTAATTACCGCAAATCCCGAGACGGCCAAGATCGTTAAGACATTAAATCCGCTGGATTAGTCTGGGCACCCAATGGGTTCATTCATTTCCTCTTTTAACCTCTTTTTCGTATATTGTGCCTACTTCGCAGCGATAACCCAGCGAACAGAAAGATTTTATCACTTCCACCAATGGAGTTATTATGAATTTCAATGATATTGAAAAAACCTTAGGTGTCGATGCAGACAGTTTGCTCAAACACAAGTGCGCGGGGATCCCCAAAGAGTCACTTCACCTTCCGGGTCCGGACTATGTCGACAGAGTGTATGCACTATCCGACAGACCAACACCGGTTCTGAAAAGCTTGAACTGGCTGATCCACCAGGGAAGGCTGGCACATACCGGTTATCTCTCGATCCTTCCCGTCGATCAAGGCATCGAGCATTCTGCAGGCGCGTCGTTCTCACCGAATCCGCTCTACTTCGATCCCGAAAATATCGTGAAGCTTGCAATCGAAGGCGGATGCAATGCGGTTGCCTCAACGCTCGGCGTGCTCGGCGCAATAGCGCGGAAGTATTCGCACAAGATACCATTCATCCTGAAGTTCAACCACAACGAGTTTCTCTCTTACCCCAACAGTTACGACCAGATCACGTTCGCGCGGGTGAAGCAGGCATTCGATATGGGCGCAGTTGCAGTCGGGGCGACTATCTATTTCGGCTCGGCGGAGTCGAAGCGGCAGATTCAGGAGGTAGGGCTCGCGTTCCAGCAGGCACATGAGCTCGGCATGACAACGATTCTGTGGTGCTATCTTCGCAACTCGGCATTCAAAACACCTGAGAAAGATTTTCACCTCGCCGCCGATCTCACCGGACAAGCGAATCACCTCGGCGTCACGATCGAAGCAGACATCATCAAACAGAAATTGCCGGAGAACAATGGCGGCTTCGAGACACTCAAATTCGGAAAGACGAGCAAGAAAGTCTACTCCGATCTCACAAGCTCCAATCCCATCGATCTCTGCCGCTATCAGGTTGCAAACTGTTATATGGGTCGCGCAGGATTGATCAACTCGGGAGGCGAATCGAAGGGCACTTCCGATCTCGCCGACGCTGTCCGCACCGCCGTCATTAACAAGCGTGCCGGTGGGATGGGTCTGATCTCAGGACGGAAAGCGTTCCAGCGTCCGATGAAGGAAGGCGTCCAAATCCTGAACGCGATTCAGGACGTGTATCTTTGCAAAGAAGTGACGGTAGCGTAAGATCAAACGTTGGGTAGAAATGACGTCAGCCTATGGGACGATGGGCTGACGTTTTTTTATTAGGATGCCATCAAGGGGAACTCACCTCGACAAGTCGTCTACGACCCGATGGGTCGATAGACCCGTCGGGAGTCGTCGACCTGTGGATTTTTTCATTAAGAACCTTCCTAAAAAACATCCCGTCATTTTTCATTTCCGAACTCATAGCGGATATTCGGCTTGAGCGGAGATTTCTAACCACTATAAATATAATATCCTTATCGCAAGGAAAAAATTATCGAAATATCAGAATAAAACCATTGACAAATGCCTTTTATTTTTGTATACTCTCCTTATAGTTTCATACCATGATATCGGGAGTAAGCCATGGGACCTTCTAGCCCCAACGTTCTTAACGATGAGCGAAGTCAAATTCTTCAGGTCACCCCTTGTAAGGTTGATCGACGGTTCTTCGCCTCCCCATTTCTTTTCTTCGGACAATTTCAAATCTTGCGTCATCTAACTAACATATTCCATTCACATTTCTATCGGAGGATGTATGCCAATTAAACCAACCGCTATGAATCTTGGAAGCGAGATAGCTTCCCCTCTTACAGGAGTAGGAGCGCTTCGTCCCGGCACAATACAACTGGTTGTAGATGAACGAATCACACCTAAAGGTCTCCACGCCAGTCTTGACAGGGTGTTCAAACTCCACGGCTGCCCATCATGCGGCCTCGCGGGACTTGATTTCCGGATAAGGGTTCAGGATAAAATGTTAGCCGAAAAATTCCAGGATATCCGGGAAGTAAGAGACATCAGCGTCCAGCGCGAGTTCTAACTCTGCCGTTATGAACAACGCATCGCTCGGCACGGTAGCCTCTCAACTACCATCGAGACGTCGAAGCATCCGCCCAGCAATAGGTGCAACCTACGAGGGACACGACCCTTTCTTGCTTGAGCGGATGCTTCCTCATGTTGAGTATATTGAAGTAACCCCAGACAGTATTGCAGAAACCAATGGTGATACAATAACGCTCAACAAAGAAATCATGGCAGAGTTAAAAAACGCCCAACATGCTGTTAACATCATCGTTCACGGTATTGGGCTATCGATCGGCTCATATGATGGGTATTCTGAGAACTATCTCCGCCTCCTCGACGATTTTTTGGAACAAATCGACGTTCCCTGGCACAGCGAACATCTTGGTTACACGATGGTCGACGGTGAGTCACTCGGTACTATGCTTACATTGCCAAAAACCAATGAAGCTCTCGACATGATCTGTGAAAGGGTCTTCCAAATTCATGAACGATATAAAATCCCATTCCTTCTTGAGAACGTTGTTCATCTCCTCCCTGATGATGAGAGCGATTATACCGACGCTCAATTTTTAAATGCTCTTACTGAGAGAACCGGCTGTGGTTTGATACTCGATGTTTATAATATGGAATGCGACGCTCACAATCATCATTTTGACATTAAGGAGTTTCTCGCTGAACTTCATCTCAAGGCAGTTCGAGAAGTGCATGTAGCCGGCGGCACCGAATATCGCGGTATGAAAGTTGATATTCATTCACGACAACTCGAACAGTCGACACTCACTCTTGCACAGCATGTCGTGGATCGAGCTGAAGGAACGATCGATGTGGTCACATTCGAATTTCTTCGAGAGGCGATCCCTTCACTCGGTTATGAAACTATCATCAGCGAGCTGAAAAACCTCAACACAGCGTTCGGAGAATAACAATTGGTCCTCGCAGCTCTTCAAAAGAAATTACTTCATTTATTAAAATCCCGTTATGAAGTTACGGCGGAGGATGATGCCTATATCCGATCAATAGCACAGTCTATTCACTTGGGACTCGTGAAGGAAATCGCCGTGTGGTGGAGAATGTTAGGTATCGAACAATACTGCCCTCTCACTTCATCGCTGCTCAAACAACAACATCTCTTTGATGAAATTGTGAAAGAATATTTCAATAATCATGCGATTTCCCCATTCATTGAAACCCTTGGAATTGCATTTCTTGATGAATTAAGCTGTCATCAAAATACCCTGATTGCTGCAACAGCACAATTCGAGCGCGCATTAATCAAAGTAAAGCTCGGTGACAGTGCATGCTATACCGTCGATTGGGAATATCATCCTCACCTCGTCTTGAATAACATTCTCACTTCCAACCCTGATCATGCTCATTACACTCGTGGACTGTATCGAACTATTATCTCTGCCCGCTATCCACATCTATTTGAGGTTCAAACAATTCACCAAGAAGCAGCAATAGGAACACACTAACCTGCATTGAATTTCAACTCGTAAGACACACCTCTAGTCTGACTGGTATCCCACGATTTTCAATATAAAAGTATTTTGGTTCAGATCTATTTTATTGTATACTGAGGAGAATTAAAACATTATTCACCCTATTGATGTGCAGTCTTGAAAACAATCACCCTCAAGAAGAACGAAGACCGACGTATCGCCAACGGTCACCTGTGGGCGTTCAGCAACGAGATCGAAAAAATCGAGGATGAGCCACAGGCAGGTGACATCGTTGAACTGCACAATCATGCCGGACGGCTTCTTGGCATCGCGTTCTACAATCCACACTCGCTCATCTCCTGCAGGCTTCTGACACGGCAGGTCGAAACGATCGATTTCCACTTTTTCCGAAAACGGATCGACGCGGCGCTCACACTCAGACAAAAACTCTTTCCCTCTTCTGAGACGTGCCGCCTCGTTCATGGGGAGAGCGATTTTCTTCCCGGCTTGATCGTTGATAAATACAACGACTATCTCTCCATCCAAACCTTTTCCTATGGAATGGACAAACGATTGACGCTTATCTGCGATGTCCTGGAATCAATTCTCCATCCGAAAGGGATCATCGAGCGAAACGAAGCGCCGATCCGCTCGCTTGAAGGGCTGGAACTGAAGAAAGGAATCTTGAGAGGCACGATGGAGCCAGTGACAATAACAGAATACGGCATCAAGTATTCGCTTGACCTGATGGAAGGACAGAAGACAGGCTTTTTTCTCGATCAGCGGGAAAACCGCAAGAGCATTCGCCGGTATGCAAAGGGCGCGCGCGTTCTCGATTGTTTCTGTAACGATGGCGGGTTTGCGCTCAATGCCGCCTTCGCAGAAGCTACGGAAGTGATTGCCGTTGATATCTCAGAATCAGCCATCCAACGTGCTTCGAGCAACGCCGTAATGAATAGTTTGAGCCAGACGACTCACTTCATCGCCCGCGATGGATTTGAGTATCTCAAAGAAGCTTCGACTGCCTCTGAGAAATTCGATCTCATCATCCTCGATCCGCCGTCGTTCGCAAAGAGCAAGAAAGCGCTGGTCCGAGCAAAACGAGGATACAAAGAGATTCATCAGCTTGCCTTCCAACTTCTTGCACCAAGCGGCATTATTGCAACTGCCTCCTGCTCGCATCACATCTACGAAGAGACGTTTCTGGAGATCGTCAGCCAATGCGCCCGCGCGGCGAACCGCAATATCAGTCTGCTGGAATGGCGCAGCGCAGCGCCCGATCATCCCATTCTTCCGGCAATGCCTGAAACACGTTACCTGAAATTTGCTATATTTAAGGTAGATTGAGTAAAATTTTCCCGAGTGTGGTTGACTTTCGAACTTCTCGGACGTATATTGCAAGTAGAAACAGCGCCTGATATGAGTCTTTTATTGAGAGGTATGAGTGTGAGATTAGCGTTGATACTGATGGCTTCACTTTTGTTGGTCTTCGCGGCGGTAGCGCAAGTTCCTGTTCAACAGTCAGTTCCCCCCAAAGCCGATAGCACCATCGTGTTCGGTACCTTGAAACAACCAATGATGCAAACCCAAACAACAATCCCAAGAAACTCTTGGGGAATAGATCTCCTCGTCTCCACAAACGGCTTCGGCATGGGAACATTCTACCGGCATGAATACACGGAAAACCTTTCAGGATATTTGGACTTCTCGATCTCAGAAGCAAAAGATGATGATGAAAAGGAATTCATCGACTATTTTGGGAACACGTTTACTCCGGGGAAGATAAACCGATTCTTGGTGCTGCCGCTATACGTCGGAGTTCAGCAGCGATTGTTCAGCGATGAGATCGTCGACAACTTCAGACCGTATGTGAACGCCGCCGTTGGTCCGACGATGATCTTTGTCTTCCCATATCAAGAGGAATACTTTAGTGCTCTGGGGAAAGGACGTCCAAAATATACCGTCGGCGGTTACATCGGCCTGGGGGCTTATTTTGGTTCGGAGCGATCGAGCTTGCTTGGAATGAACATTCGGTATTATTTCATTCCTTTTCCCGGGGGGCTCGAGAGTCTGGAGAATGTACCGCCGAAAAAACAGTTCGGTGGATTCTATATCACGCTGAATTTCGGGAGTGCGTGGTAGCAAACGCCCCCCTCAGAGATACTTTCTGAGAGACTCACCTGTATACGATTTCGTGCAGTTGGCAATATCCGATGGCCTCCCAGTCACAACAATTTTCCCTCCTCCGTCGCCAGCTTCCGGGCCGAGATCAATGATCCAATCCGCGCACTTGACCACATCCATATTATGTTCGATAATCAACACCGAATTACCGTTGTCGATCAATGCATCAAAACACTTAAACAATTTTGCGACATCATCGAAATGCAATCCCGTTGTTGGCTCATCGAAGATAAAGAGCGTGTGTTTTCCTTCTTCGTGATTGGCAAGGTGGGATGCAAGTTTCACGCGCTGGGCTTCTCCACCGGAGAGCGTCGTCGCTGACTGGCCGAGACGGATGTATCCCATCCCGACATCGTCCAACACCTGCAACCGCCTGGCGATACGCCGTCCCGTTGCATGCGCGCTGAAAAAGCGGATCGCTTCCGTCACGGTCATGTTGAGAATCTCGTCGATGTTCTTTTCGCGGTAACGAACATCGAGCACCTCTTTCTTAAAACGTTTCCCTTTACACATTTCGCACGTGAGCTCAAGGTCGGCGAGGAATTGCATCTCGATGGTTTGAATGCCGCTCCCCTCGCACGTTTCACAACGTCCACCCGGAACGTTAAAGGAAAAATATCCGGGTGTATAGCCGCGGAGTTTCGATGCTTGCGTTGCCGCGAACACATCTCGGATCAGATCAAATACCTTGATGTACGTGATGGGATTCGATCGCGGCGTACGACCGATGGGTGACTGATCGACGAGCTCGACGTCATCGATGGACCCGGCACCGACGATTTCTTTGTGCGCTCCAATCGTTTCGGTGTACGTCGACTTCATTCGCTTAAGACCGGCATAGAGAATTTCATGCACCAATGTGCTCTTCCCAGATCCACTTACGCCGGTAATCACCACAACCATGTTCAACGGGATTTCAACATCGATCGATTTCAAATTATGTTCCGACGCGCCTCGAATAACAAGGGTCTTTCCGGATCCCTTCCTGCGCTTTGACGGGACAGGGATTGATTTCGCCCCGCTCAGATATTGCCCTGTAAGAGAAGACGTTTCTTTCATTAACGTGGCTATGCCACCTTGGAGTACGATTTCTCCTCCACCTTCTCCCGCTCGCGGGCCAAGATCGACAATAACGTCAGCTGCCTGTATCATCTCCGCATCATGTTCTACAACGATCACCGTGTTACCGACATCTCGTAATGACTTGAGAATAGAAATTAACTTGGAATTATCTCGCGGATGAAGCCCGATGCTGGGTTCATCAAGAACGTACAGCGAACCGACAAGCGATGAGCCTAATGCCGTTGCGAGATTGATTCGCTGCGATTCCCCACCGGAAAGTGTGTTCGATAAGCGATCGAGAGTGAGATACCCAATGCCGACGTCAACGAGATACCCCAGTCGGCGCTTGAGCTCCTCCATGATTCTCTTGCTGATCTCTTTGTCGAAATCAGATAGCTCGAGCGTTTTGAAGAAGGCATGTGCATTGTCAATTGTCATCTGCACAATATCAAAGATTGTCTTATCGGCGATACGGATGTTCAGCGCAGCAGGCCTCAGTCGCGCACCACCACAAACATCGCATGTTGTGTATCCTCGGTATCGGCTGAGCAAAATCCGATAGTAAATCTTATACGTCTTGCGTTCTGCCATCCTGAAGAATCCATGGATTCCCTCATATCCATCAACGCCGTTCATGACGACATCCACCTCACTGCCCGTTAAATCCTTGAACGGTACATCAACGCGGAGCTTTGCATCGTACGCGACTCGCAAGAGGCTTCGCAGCCAGTCATGCCACTTCGGTGTTGTCCACACCTGGATTGCCCCATCGCGGATGGACTTCTCTTTATCAGGGACGACGAGATCCATATCAACACCGACTGCTCGCCCGAACCCCTGACACTTTGGGCATGCGCCAAACGGATTGTTGAATGAGAATAGGCGCGGGTCAGGTTCTTCATATCGAATGCCGCACGCAGAGCATTCGAAATGTTGATTGAAGCGGATCTCGGTTCCACTCTCCAAGAGTTTGATGATGGCATAACCATCTCCGGATGAGAAGGCAGTCTCAATAGAATCAACGAGTCTCGTATCGCCGTCGGTCGGTCGGAAAACAAGTCGATCAACAAGGATACGCACATCCCTTTTCTGCACTTTCGATGGAAGAGAACGCTCGGTGAGATCGATGATTTCACCCTTGTATAGAACTCGGAAAAATCCCTGCTTCCGCAGGTTCACCAACTCTTGCTGGAGGGTCGCATCTTTATGCTCACGTAGCGGAAAGAGGACATACAATTTTGTTTCTCCGCTGCCTTTGCATTCCTCCTTGAGTTTCTCCAAGACCGTCTTTACCGAATCGCGTTGCACTAACCGACCGCACTTGCTGCAGTACGTTTTGCCGATGCGACCGAACAAGAGGCGGAGATAATCGTAGATCTCGGTTGTGGTTCCGACCGTCGAACGAGGGTTGCGCGCGGTGGTTTTCTGTTCAATGGCAATCGCCGGACTGATTCCCTGGATGAAATCGACGTCAGGTTTGTCCATGCGTTCGAGGAACTGACGTGCATACGCTGAGAGGCTTTCGACAAACCGCCGTTGCCCCTCAGCGTAGATCGTGTCGAACGCAAGACTGGATTTCCCGGAACCGCTGACACCCGTGAAGACGATCAGTTTATTTCTTGGAAGCTCAAGTGAAATGTTCTTGAGGTTGTGGACGCGAGCACCGCGGATAATAATGTTGGACTTGCGGTTACCGTTGGTAGGCTCAACACTCTGTCCAACAGAAACTTGCGAGGTTGCTCGTGGCTTCCTGGTGTTAACCTTACTCACGATGAATTCGAAATAGATTGCAGACTGGAATACTACAATTTAAGAACTTTGGGGGATTTTCCAAGAAGTCTGACTCTCATGCCTGAGCAGAGTTGTCAATACGGAACGACAAAGAAAAGTCAGCAAGTGCGACGCACTTAGCCTGACTCAGCCGAGCTTAGTGCGTCGCACCTACCGAAGGAGTTTACAACACGCTGAACATCACAGCCACGCTTGCCGTTACCTGCGAGAGTGTCTCCTCGTTCGATTCCTTCCCAAGCATGTTGAAGATCTGATATTTCACCGATGCATCGAAGCTTCCGAATGCCGGAACAGAAAATTGGAGACCGCCGCCGATCCCCAGCCCTTCGCGGGTTATCGATTGGGCACCGGAAGCCGTACTTGAAATAACATTAACTAACCCGTCAAGACCGAGGTACGGTTTAACGATGATACCCGGAATAGGATACTCGATACCTGCCCCAATCATCCATGCCGTGCTTGCATCACTGCCGACTTTAAACGGCAAGCGGTTATAGTATGCGGAACCGACAATATTGATCGGAATTAATCCCGAAATCCTTGCTGTTGCCCCGGCATGCCAGCCGGTATTAACATTATCGCTTAATGTCCCTATCGGGAGGGATACACCGCCTCCGACGCCAAGATCGAGCGTGACAGGCAGTCCGACCCCCGGAACTTGCGCAATACCATTTCTAACGGCGACGCAACTTATAATCAGTATAACCATTGCAATTCGTTTCATGAAATGGATTCTCCTTTGATGTATTATTATTGAGATGACACTTCCAGGTGATATTCTTGCAAACTTTTGACTCCAGACTTTTGATCTCGAATCCATTGAATCCCTTTCACCGCCGCTGCCGCAGCAGAGATGGTGGTAATGATGGGAAGCTTCGCCTCGAGCGCCGCGCTGCCGATCGCTAGCTCGTCGAACCGGGAGACTTCACCCAATGGTGTGTTGATGAGAAGATGAATATCTCCTCTTTTAATGAAATCAACAACGCTTGGCGTGCCTTCATTCACCTTGAACACTTTCGTATTCTCGATGTTGTGTTCTTTGAGAAACGCTGACGTTCCTCCAGTGGCAACGATCGTGAATCCAAGCAGGCGAAATCCTTTCGCCACCTCGATCAAGTCATAATTCTTATCATTGTTATTCACGCTGATGAAGACGCTGCCTCGCACCGGGAGGTTTCCTCCTGCCCCGATAAATGCCTTGGCGATGGCTTCCCCAAAGGTATCGGCGATTGACATCACTTCACCCGTCGAGCGCATTTCGGGTCCGAGGAACACTTTCGCCTTCGGGAATTTACCAAAGGGAAACACGGGCTCTTTCACTGCTATCTGTTTGGGCGCCTGATCAAGCGGCACACCGAGTTCTTTCAACGTCCGTCCCACCATCACTTTCGCAGCGATCTTCGCAAGCGGAACCCCCATTGCCTTGCTGACGAACGGTACTGTACGAGACGCGCGAGGATTGACCTCAAGCACGTAGACGATGCCGTTCTTCTCCGCACATTGCACATTGATAAGTCCCCGGACGTCGAGTGCAAGGGCAAGCTTTCGTGTGAAATCTTTTAACTGCTCGATCACCTGCACGCTTTCAGCTTGCGGCATGAGCACACACGCACTGTCGCCGGAGTGAATTCCCGCCTCCTCAATATGCTGCAGCACACCACCGATCAAGACGTCCGTTCCGTCGCAGACCGCATCGACGTCAAACTCTTTCGCATCTTCAAGAAACTTATCGACGAGGATCGGATGATCTGGCGAGACGTTCACGGCGGCTTTCATGTATCCAACAAGTGCCTCAGGATTATAGACAATCTCCATCGCCCTTCCTCCAAGAACGTATGAAGGACGAACAAGAACGGGATAACCAATGGACGCCGCAATGGTTTTCGCTTCGTCGAGCGATGTCGCCGTTCCATCCTTAGGGTGAGGAACATGAAGTTTCTTCAACAAATCGCCGAAGCGTTTGCGATCCTCTGCGACGTCGATATTATCAGGAGAGGTGCCGAGGATCTTCACGCCGTTCGCTTCGAGTGACTTGGCAAGTTTGAGGGGGGTCTGACCACCAAAACTCACAATGACACCTTCGGGCTTTTCGATTTCGCAGATGTCCAACACATGTTCGAGTGTCAACGGCTCGAAGTAAAGCTTGTCGGTCTGATCATAATCGGTGGAAACAGTTTCGGGGTTACAGTTGATCATGATCGTTTCGTACCCTTCTTCCTCCAGCGCAAAGACGCCATGCACACAGCAGTAATCAAACTCAATCCCTTGTCCGATGCGGTTTGGTCCACCGCCGAGAATAATCACTTTCTTGCGTGACGTGATCGTCACCTCACTATCGATCTCGTACGTGGAATAATGATATGGCGTGTTCGCCTCAAATTCTGCCGCGCACGTATCGACAGTCTTGAAGACCGGAAGAACGTCACGCTCGTGTCGCAGACGACGAATCGACGCTTCATCTGTCTTCCACAATCGCGCAAGCTGACGATCCGAAAAGCCGAACTGCTTTGCCTTGAGGAGTATATCTCGCGTAATCGCTTTCACGAATTTAAGGGTGGATTAGGGAAAATTTTTTGAATTTTGCATTTTTCATTAAGTCAGTGCTTATGCTCGCTATCTGTGCTCTTCTGCCGACTACTCACCGCTCTGAGCTTCTTGTATTGCTCTATCTGCGGAAGCGTTAAGATTTTTTTCGTTTTGAGATGCGCGATAAGATGCACCGAGCGGAGGCGACCGCGCAATTTCCCGATTTGTTCTGCATCATCTCGAACGGAGTTCTCAGCGACCATCCCGGTTTTAAAAGCGTTCTGAAGTTCTTCCTCTATTCGTATAATGCGCTCTCCTAATTCCGTCGCTCGAGTTTTCATCTCGTTGTAGATTTCTTGCACTGACTTCTTCTGAGCATCGGTCATGTGAAGCTCCTTTGCGAAATCAAGGACGTGCTTCGGACCGGGATAACCGTTCATTTCTGCATACGTCGCCTGACCCATTCCCTCTGCATGTAAGAGTCCATCACGATCAAGAGGAATCTGAGCTAATGCAAAATTCAAAAAGCAAAAGTATAAAGAGAAAAGGAACATTGATCGATTCATGATCACTCCATATCCGGGAATGTTTTTGAACCTTGAATTTTTGCCGAAGGTATCCCCTCGGGATACTTTTGACTTGGTAACTCATATTCCTTTAGCTCCTCTTCCATCTCCACAATTTGCTGAACATTATAGAGGAACCATCGATCTATCTTTGTAATCTCAAACAGCTCGTCGACTGTCATCCCGAGTTGGATTGCATACCGCAAATAAAAAATGTTATCTGCTTTCGGTTGTCGCAATCGATTGACAACGCGTTCTCTCCACCGCCGTTTGCTTTCGTCGTCGAGCAACGCAATCTCGAACTCATCCTTCCCGTCCGCACCCAAGCCGTAACGCCCCTGTTCCAGTGAGCGGAGCGCCTTCTGCAATGCTTCTTTGAATGTCCTGCCAAACGCCATCGCCTCGCCAACCGATTTCATCTGCACCCCGAGCGTATCATCGACGCCTTTGAACTTCTCGAAGTCCCAGCGGGGGATTTTTACGACGCAGTAATCAATCGTCGGCTCAAACGATGCCGGCGTTTTCTTGGTGATGTCATTGGGAATCTCATCGAGGGTATACCCAACCGAGAGTTTCGCCGCGATCTTCGCGATCGGGAATCCAGTTGCTTTGGATGCAAGCGCCGATGAGCGAGAGACGCGTGGATTCATTTCGATGATGAGCATGCGGCCGTCATCAGGATTCACAGCAAACTGGATGTTCGATCCGCCGGTCTCTACACCAATGGCGCGGATGATTCTCTTGGCGGCATCACGCATGAATTGGTATTCTTTATCGGTGAGTGTCTGGGCCGGCGCGACTGTGATCGAATCGCCTGTGTGCACACCCATCGGATCAACGTTCTCTATCGAGCAGATGATAACTACATTGTCTTTCAAGTCGCGCATCACTTCAAGCTCGAATTCCTTCCAGCCAATGACGGATTCTTCCACCAACGTCTCGTGAATTGGGCTTGCCGCAAGTGCGTGACCGACTTTGGCGTGGTATTCCTCTGCACTGAATACCGTTCCTCCGCCTGTTCCACCAAGTGTAAACGACGGTCGGATGATGATCGGGAAGCCAACCTTCTCAGCAAACGCCGCTGCCTCATCAACGGAGCGAACGAAATTTCCTCTCGGAGTCTCCAGCCCAATCTCTCGCATTGTCTTCTGGAAGAGCTCACGATTCTCTGCTTTCTTGATCGCCTCAAGCTTTGCTCCGATCAATTCGACACCATAGGTATCGAGCACACCATCCTCAGCCAGTGCGACGGCTGTGTTCAGCGCCGTCTGACCGCCCATCGTGGGCAACAGTGCATCCGGTCTCTCCCGCTCGATAATCTTCCCGACAAAATATGGAGTGATGGGCTCGATATATGTCCGATCGGCAAATTCCGGATCGGTCATGATCGTTGCCGGATTACTGTTGACAAGAATGACACGGTAGCCTTCTTCGCGCAACACTTTGCACGCCTGAGTGCCTGAATAATCAAACTCACACGCCTGGCCGATCACAATCGGTCCCGCGCCTATGATGAGAATGGAATGGAGGTCTGTACGTTTGGGCATTTGCTTTGAGGTTTTAAAAATATAGGAAATTTTGTGGAGAGTTGCCAGACTTCATGGTAGGTCGGAACTCCTGTTCCGACCGGACGGGAGTCCCGTCCTACCAGACGTGTTTGACAGTTGAAGGTATTATTGGTACATTTTCAAATTCCGGAATTATTAACCCTACGTGCTGCTTCTTTTGGAAAACTGTTTCTCCAGATGCGCGATACAAATGTAGTCTAACCAATGTTTCAGCCTGAAAGACATCTCAACGTCACTTTCGACCTATATTTTTAACATTCAAATGAAAACCTCTTACGAGATAATCATCTTCGTCTGCGTACTCTCTACCTCACTTGCATCCTATTGCCATGCCCAGCAAGACACCACCAAAAATCTCAGCTACTACTTGCGAGGGGCGCGCAAGGCGTACGATACCCATGATACTGTAAGGTTCGTCGAGCATTGCAAACAGGCGGTCACGCTCGCGCCGAAAAACCCTGCGGCAATATACAATATGGCGTGTGCCGATGCGTTGATCGGAGAAAAGCAGGAAGCGCTCACATTGATCAAGGGCATCGCAGACATGGGTCTCGACTTCAACATGGACGATGAACCGGATTTCCAGTCGCTCAGAGGTACGGAAGAGTACAAAAACATCCGCACAAAGATCGAGAAGCGTCGGATCCCCATTAGTCACAGCGAAGTAGCATTTACGATTCATCAGAAGGATCTCATCCCCGAAAACATTGCGTACGATCCGATAACAGAAACCTTCTACGCTGGAAGCTTGTACCTGTGCAAGATCATCAGCATCGCAAAGGATGGGACATTCAGCGACTTCACAACCGAAAAACAGGATGGACTGTGGAGCGTCATCGGCATGAAGGTGGATGCGAAGCGCAGAATCCTGTGGGCTGCAAGCAGTTGGGAGGTACGGATGAAGGGATTCAACGAAGACGAGCGCGGGCTTACCGGCATCTTCAAGTATGATCTCACGTCCCGGAAGCTCATTAAAAAATATCTCCTTCCCAACAAGCCACAGCATCATCTCTTCAACGATCTCGTCCTTAACGCCGCAGGAGATGTGTATATTTCCGACACACAGGCTGGCGAAGTATATTTGATCGATCACCGGAAGGACATTCTTGAACTCTTCGGAAAGCCCGGCGCATTCCCCGGAGCGAACGGCGTCGCACTATTGAGCGACGAGAAGCATCTCTTCGTCGCACACGACGAAGGAGTCTCCGTCATCGACCTGAGCGCAACGGCGGATGCTCAGCTCAAGCGACCTGAAACGACAACGATGCTTGGTATCGATGGAATGTATTTCTACAAGAACAGCTTGATCACGATCCAGACAGGTGCACACCGCGTTGCCCGATACTATTTGAATTCGACATTGGATCGAGTCGACAGTTCATTCATCATCGAATCGTATAATCCCCTCTTCGATCAACCCACAACAGGGGTTGTTGTTGGCAACACGTTTTATTACATTGCTAACAGTCAATACGATAGTTTCAGTCCTGACGGCACAATATTCCCCGTCGAGAAGCGCCACGACGTGATCATCATGAAAACACAACTTTAATGTGTATGCTTCGTTCGTCAAAACTCCTTAGGAGGACTTCATGAACCGATCGACAGTTGTAGCAGTATTCTTTCTTTTTCTGACCTCATGCGTCAGTACGGATTATGTTGGAAAGTCGTATCCGTCAACAAACCATGTGGAGATTTATTCCCTTCGGGTTTAATACCCCGAAGCTTGCTTCGTTCTTTTTGGCCTCGTCATGCTGAAATGCTTTTGTTCAGCATCCAAGTGTTGCCAATCAGCGTAGCCCTGCGTTTAGATTCCGAACAGAAACATTTCGGAATGACGGAGAATTTGGGCTACGCCCTTAATACCCCGCAGCTTGCTGCGGGGATGCTTTATTTTTCAGAAAATGATATCAAGGGCGATTATGAAGTGATGGGGGAGCTCACCGCCGAAACCGAGGACAATATCTTCACCAACGCCGAGAAGATGCAGAACAAAATGATCGACGAGGCAAAACAGAAGGGCGCCGATGGCATCATCCTCAGCGGACTTGAGCGGCGCGTCACCGGCGAAGAGACTGCAACCAACAGTGAGACGAAATTGAAAGACGACAAAGTGAAATCGAGCACCAAGACTGAGACAAGTGTGAAAGAAAAGAAAACCCTGCGGGGTCGATTGATAAAATTTAAACACTAATGCTGTGAAATCATTGTATTTCCAACGATCTGGAGACATGTGGTAATGAATAACAACTCTACGCCGAGCTTTGTTGAATCCGATCTTATGATCGTTCCCATAGAACGCTCTGAGACGATTCCCTCGCGCTTGTACACAGAACCGCGCTATCATGATTTCGATAAGCAACATCTTTTTCCCGAGACGTGGCAATATGTCGGGCACGTGTCGCGCGTCCAGAACCATGGAGATTATTTGGCTGGTACTGTCGCTGATAATCCGGTGATCATTGTACGAGGAAAGGATAACCTCCTTCGGGCGTTCTTCAACGTTTGCCGCCACCGCGGCGGACCTCTCGCCATTGATGACCATGGGAGCTGTAACGCACTCCAGTGCAAGTATCACGGCTGGACATATTTGCTCGATGGCAGCCTGCGAGGTGTTCCACAGTTCGATCGTGTTGAGTTGTTTGATCGGAAGGACTACGGATTGATTCCTGTGCAACTCGAAATATGGGATGGCTTGATCTTCGTAAATCTCTCGAAGAGAAAAGCAAATTCGCCCACCCTGCAATCGGTCGTTAACGGAATTTCAGAAAGGATTGCTCCACGACGGTTGGCAGATACGAAGTTCTTTCGCCGTATCAACTATGAGGTCAGATGTAACTGGAAGGTGTACGTCGATAACTACCTCGAGGGGTACCATCTCCCGTATGTCCATCCTGAGCTGTGCACCCTATTGGATTATCAGAACTATATCACCGAAATCTTTGAATACTATTCGCTCCAGCATAGCCCCTTAACCGGCACCGACACTCTCTACGGGAAAGACGGCGGTGCAGCATTGTATTATTTTATCTTCCCCAACTTCATGCTGAATATTCTCCCCGGTCGACTTCAAACCAATCTCGTTGTTCCACTGAGTCATAATACGACAAGGGTCATCTTCGATTATTATTATGATGATATTACGTCACCTCACGCTCGCAAAATGGCCGAAGAAGATATCAAGTACAGCGACCATGTCCAACATGAAGACATGCAGATCTGTGAACATGTCCAGCAAGGTTTGGAGTCGATGGCATACGACAAGGGACGGTTCTCCGTTGAAATGGAGAGAGGTGTGTATCATTTCCAATGCCTGTTAAAGAAGGCGTACCGCGCAATCATGGATCGTTGAGGAGTGTTGCAGGCAATCGCAGGGAGGAAAAAGAAATACCACAAAGTCGCCGAGACACAAAGAATCACCAAGCCGGATTCAAGCCACTCTCCCAGCGTGAAGAGGATGTTGGAAGTTTGTCACGAATACACTAAGACTCGAAGACATACAAAGATCAGACACGAATGAATCAGCAGGTGCACGATACCGGACCAGACCCCGACCTTCGCCGAGAGCTCTCTCTCCTCGATTCAACGATGATCAACGTCGGCAGTATGATCGGCTCGGGCATTTTCATTGTGCCGGCAGTGATCGCTATGTATCTCCAGTCATCTTCGTTAATCATTTTCGTCTGGATTGTTGGTGGCGTTGTGAGTCTCTTCGGAGCGCTGTCTGTAGCAGAATTGGGAGCGCTCATGCCTCGAGCGGGCGGTCAGTACGTGTATCTTCGCGAAGCGTACAGTCCTTTGTGGGGATTTCTGTATGGATGGTCCGCCTTTGCCGTGATCAACACTGCATCTATTGCGGCAGTGGCTGTTACGTGCGCCGCGTATCTCGGATATTTTTTCCCATTGAGTCCAACGGGGATACGAATTGTTGCCATTGCCTCCATTCTCTTGCTCACAGCAATCAACTGTTACGGCATCAAATTGGGCGCGCTCGTGCAAAATGGCTTTACACTTGCAAAAATCGGCGCGCTCACGCTCCTTGCCGGCTTGAGTTTCATTCTCAGCGGCGGTTCCATCTCAAATTTTTCCCCCGTATTCCCGACAGTACAATTGTCGACACTCACTGGTCCGCTCGGATTGGCAATGGTCGCGGTGCTCTGGTCCTATGATGGATGGATCGAAATCACATACGTTGCCGGAGAAGTAAAAGATCCCCAGCGAGTTCTCCCTCGCTCATTGATCATTGCGACAATGATCGTCATCCTCAGCTATGTGCTCATTAACTGTGCATATATGTTCGTCCTATCGCTCAATCACATGTCGCATTCGGAGCTTGTGGCATCGGATAGCGCGACGAAAATCATGGGACCGATTGGTGCTTCGCTGGTCGCCGTCGCGGTGATCGTCTCAACGTTCGGAGCAAACAACGGGTTTATCTTTACCTGTCCGCGCATTTATTATGCGATGGCAAAGGAAGGGATGTTCTTCCGATGGTTAGGCAACACCCATCCCACATATCGCACACCGATCCCATCGCTCCTCGTGCAAGCGCTTCTGGCGTGTATGCTTATCCTTACAGGAACGTTCGACCAACTTACAACGTACGTCGTGTTTGCGTCTTGGATTTTCTACGCGATGTCATGCGGGGCGGTATTCCTACTGCGAAAAAAATCCCCGAATGTGCATCGGTCATACAAGACATGGGGCTATCCGATCACACCGCTCATCTTCATCATCTTTTCACTCTATCTTGTTGTCACCACTATCATAGAAGATCCTCGGGATGCGCTCATTGGGGTAGGAATCATTCTTCTTGGCGTGCCTGCATATCTCTATTGGAAGAAAAATGCCTGAGCTGAAAACACAGATGAGCGGTACGACGCTCATTCATCCGCTGACACTCGATGGAACTCACGTTCGACTCGAGCCGCTCTCCCTCAGCCACCACGCTGCGCTTTGTCAAGTCGGTCTCGATCCAGGGCTATGGAAAGTTACCATGACGCTCATCCGCACACCCGACGATATGCGCCAGTATATCGAGACCGCTCTTACGTGGCAGGCGGAGGGAACAGCACTGCCCTTCGTCATCATCGAGAAATCATCCGGCGAAGCCGTCGGCAGCACGCGTTACGGAAATATTGATAGCGCAAATCGCCGACTGGAGATCGGCTGGACATGGGTTGCGCGAACGTGGCAGCGAACTATTGTAAACACCGAAACAAAGTACCTTTTATTGAAGCATGCATTTGAGACTCTCGGTTGCATCCGTGTAGAGTTCAAAACCGACTCATTGAACCATCAATCGCGCAACGCGCTCGTGCGGATTGGGGCAAAGGAAGAGGGCATCCTACGAAACCACATGATTGCTCCCAATGGACGGATCAGGCACTCGGTGTATTACAGCATCATCGATACGGAATGGCCCACAGTGAAGCGACACTTGGAGAAAAAAATTTATTCATCAGACACATCGAAACTGTAGGCACGAGATGATTTCCATTTGACCAAGAAAATTTGTACAATTGGGTGGTTTCCCTGTCGGCTATAGAATCTAGTGAGATATGAACACTACAAACACATACTCAGCAACAACGGCAGATATTACCATCAGGGTACGACCTGTCTATCTCGATGGTCAATCCGACGTCTTAGCTCGGAAGTTTGTGTTCGCTTACTTCGTCCGTATTGAAAACCATGGCACCGAGAACGTACAGCTCCTCAGGCGACACTGGTTTATCAATCATGCCGGCGGACGCGTGGAAGAAGTTGAAGGCGAAGGCGTGGTGGGCAAGCAGCCCGTGATTGCACCGGGAGAAGCGCACGAGTACAATAGCTTCTGCATTCTCGAAACTTTTGAAGGCACCATGGAAGGCACATATCTGATGCAGCGAGGGAAGGGAGAATATTATCGGGTGGCGATCCCACGGTTCACGCTCCGTGCGATGGCGAACTAACGACTTCATGCCCGATGACGATGGACACTATGCACCTCATCAATGCGGTACCGTGGGGTATCGTACGTTGATGCGGTTACGAAGCGAAGAGCATTCACGCCGCGTTCCTTCATGTAGTTCAGGAGTGTTCTAAAATTCATCTGTCATTGAACGCCAACATGCAAAGGATCAACATCTCCTCCGGAACGCGTTGGGAGCCAATTGTAGGATATTCGCGCGCAGTCCGGGTTGGACAACACATCTTCGTTACCGGGACAGCTGCTACCGATGCTGGCGGGATTGTTGTCGGAGTCGGCGACCCATATACACAGACGGTACAGGCGATCCGGAACATTGAAGCCGCACTCAACAAGGCGGGTGCTGCGTTGAAGGATGTTGTCCGCACGAGGATGTATGTGAAGAATATCGACGATTGGGAGAACATCGGTAAAGCGCACGCAGAATTCTTCGGAGCGATCCGCCCGGCAACAACAATGGTAGAAATCAGCAGACTGATTCACCCGGACATGCTGGTAGAAATCGAAGCAGATGCAGTGATTACAGCAGAGTTGTGATCGAAAAGTTGGGTGGTGGCTCAGTTTCACAGGTGTCACGGTCCACACCGTGACACAAGCACAGAATTCGGTCACGGAATGGTCCGTGACCGCTGTGATTTCTCAAAGTGAGCCAGCACCAAAAGTTGTATCGCATTGTTTTCCTTTCTATATTGTTCCTCTCTCAAGCAATAATCGTTCTCTGTTAGACATAACCTGAAAGTCGTTGCATGAAAAAACCCTTGGTCGGCATCATCATGGGAAGTAAATCGGATCTCCCAATTATGTCGGAAGCAGCGGGGATTCTCGAATCGTTCGGCATTCCCTTTGAGATGACAATCGTCTCGGCACACCGAACACCGGATCGAGCATTCAAGTACGCTTCGACCGCGAGAGAACGAGGATTACTGGCGATCATTGCTGGAGCCGGCGGGGCGGCGCACCTTCCGGGTGTCGTTGCCTCTCTCACGACCCTTCCGGTGATCGGCGTCCCGATCAAATCAAGCAACTCGCTGGATGGATGGGATTCCATCCTCTCGATGCTCCAGATGCCAGCAGGCATTCCCGTGGCAACCGTTGCCTTAAACGGTGCAGAGAATGCCGGAATCCTCGCCGCGCAAATTATTGGGACGTCGGATAAGAACATTGAAAAGAAACTCCAGGACTTCAAGCGCAAACTTCAAACAAAAGTTGAAGAAGCAGCAATGAAGCTCGAGCAGGAGGGATATAAAACTTCTTCCAAGAAATAACTCCACTAGCGTTCCAAGTCATTTAGTTGATACCCGTGTTCATCGACGTCGGTGTCGGTCTGCTTGCCGGATTATCTCCAGCTCGGAAAGCGGAGGGCGTTGATCCGGTGGAATCGTTGCGATATGAGTAGCCTAAGAGCGACGCACCTCGAAGGTGCGTCGCTCTTCTTTCGATAGTTGACACTATCCACCTTTCTTCCTACATTTCTTCAAAGAAAGAGAGAACCAATGTCGCACTTTGCAACCGGAAGACCTGACTCATCAGAGCACGCTCCCTATTATGGGAAATACATTCAACTTGTACCCGAGAACGATATTATCCAGGCAATGGCTCTTCAGATAGAACAGACGCTTGGGTTTCTCCGCTCTCTGCCGAATTCCGCCGGTGACAAACGCTATGCGCCGGGCAAGTGGAGTGTCAAGGAAGTGATTGGGCATGTGAGTGATGCCGAACGGGTCTTTGCACACCGCGCTTTATTCTTTGCTCGCAGCACCCCAGGGGCACTGCCCAGCATGGAACAGGACGATTGGATGAAAGCTGCTACATTTGGAACTCAACGGCTCGAAGATGTAGTCACCGAATTCGAGCTCGTTCGGAGATCAAATCTGTGCTTCTTCCGGCAATTGACCGAAGAGGCATGGAAGCGTCGCGGCATTGCGAGCGATTGTGAATTCACGGTTCGTTCGCTTGCGTATATTCTTGTTGGACACGAACGACATCATTTGGAAATCTTGAAGACGCGGTACGTATAGAGGTAACTGGAATGCACAAAGCTAGTATGAAAAACAAATCTCGCGGTGGGGCTGGTGTCATCGTGGGTCTCTGCCTATTCCTTGGCTTTGGCTCCTTCGCACACACACAAACCCATTCACCAGTTCCAAATACAGTCCAAAAGGAGTCGGTCGTGACGAATCATGCAAGCGGAACGTTTGAAGTGAAATTGAATCCTCAGGTGCAGGACGACAAAGTCGGAGACCCGACCGTGGGCAGGATGTCGATCGATAAGCAGTTCCACGGCGATCTGGAAGGTACCAGCAAAGGCCAGATGCTGGACGTCGGCACGGGCGTAAAAGGCTCGTCGGGCGGTTACGTCGCGATGGAGCGGGTCATCGGAACGCTGCATGGTCGCAGAGGCACCTTCGCACTGCAGCACAGTGGCACCATGACGCGCGGTACCCCGCAACTCATTATCACTGTCGTGCCCGATTCCGGCACCGATCAGCTCGTTGGGCTCGCCGGCAAAATGACGATCAACATCGTCGACGGGAAGCACTTCTACGAGTTCGGGTACACGCTTGCCGAACCCCATTGAAATCCAGCCGAATGTTTGTCGACTTCGCTCAGGGCAAGCTAACCTAACATCTCATCATCCATAAATCTCATGCACCAAGTCGGCACCATCAAATCCATCTTCCGTTATCCTGTCAAATCGATGGCGGGTGAGCAGCTCACATCAGCCGAACTCGGCTGGCATGGCATCAACGGCGATCGCCGCTTTGCGTTCGTGCGGGCAGGAAACATGAGCGGTTTTCCGTGGCTCACTGCCAGCAAGATGCCGGAACTCATCCGGTATAAAGCCTACCACACTGATGCCGGCGATGCATTGTCTCCATCCGTGCGCGTGCGTACTCCGGACGGCATTGATGTCGAGGTGGAAAGCGAGTCATTGCGTCAACAACTCATCGCGGCGTATGGCACAGACATCACGTTGATCCGCGTGGACAACGGCATCTTTGACGACTCGCCCGTTTCCCTGATCAGCACGACAACCATCAAGAATCTCGAAACGGAATCGGGCTGCAGCTTGGATGCGCGCCGGTTTCGCCCCAATCTCCTCATCGAGTCAATCAATAACGCGCCCGTACTGGAAGCTACATGGATCGGCAAGACGCTTGTGCTGGGCGATCATGCTCAATCGCCTGCGGTCCGCATCACGATACAGGATGTGCGATGCGTGATGGTGAATCTCGACCCTGAGACTGCTGTCGCAGAGCCTCGTGTGCTCAAGACGATCGCCCGCTCCCAAAAGAATTGCGCGGGGGTGTATGCCTCTATGATGAAGGTTGGTACCGTCTCGGCAGGTGATCGAGTATTTCTGGATGAGGACTAAGATTGTTTTCACCACCTCTTAGTTGGCCGCACGGGAAGAAATGCATTGCGAACAAGGCGAAGTTCCACTCCACGATTTCCTCTCTTTTTTCTCTTTGAAAGCCGGAGTAGTGAGACTCATCACCCTTCAGTCTCACGTTCGATCCTACCTTTCATCAGATTTACAAAACTCATAAACTAATACCAAACCCGCTCATGCATGAAGAGACATGGGCGGGTTTTTCGTTCACTGAGCATAGGATTAAACTCCAAACCTGCTTTGTATTGACAGTTGGAGGCTTTCTTGGTACATTCTTCTAAGAACAGGAAGATATCCAGATGAACTTCCGAACAGTCATCCTTTCCCTTTCAAACCTTCTTATGCGTGACGGAATCCTATCAATAAAGACACAACACACACTTAACGCGTGCAACAGTGGAGCTTATGTTGGAACCACATAGTGCAATAACGACCGACGACCAAGACATCGTTTCCCGTGCACAGGCAGGTGACAAGGGAGCTTTTGAGATTCTATACCGTCAGCATGTCGGGCGAGTGTATGCGGTGTGCCTGAGAATCCTCAGCAACACGGAACGGGCTGAAGAGCTTACGCAAGTAGCCTTCATCCGCGCATGGGAAATGTTGGGGAGCTTCAGAGGAGAAAGCGCTTTCTCTTCATGGCTTCATCGCATTGCCGTGAACGTCGTGTTGCTTGACCTACGAACACAGCGACGCCGCACTGCTCGAGTCGAGTCTACCGATGATCTGGATTTTTATGATAGCATCGAACACACGACACCTCCCTCAACAGGCATCGATCTTGAGGATGCGATTGCCTCTCTGCCACCGCAAGCAAGGGCGATCTTCGTTCTGCATGACATCGAAGGATATCAGCACAACGAGATCGCTGAGATGATGGGACTTGCGACGGGCACATCGAAGGCGCAGCTTCACAGGGCGCGCAAACTTTTGAAGGAGCGATTACAACGATGAACAACACGCATATACACGACCAGCTTGATGACTATGTCGACGGACAACTTCCGCCCGACAAGCACAAAGCCTTCGAGCAACATCTCCAGAGCTGCACCATGTGCCAGCAAGAGCTCCAGATGTTTAACGCTCTACGAGAGAAGATCTCTTCGTTGCCTCAAAGCATTCAACCGGAACGTGACTTATGGACAGGCATCGAGTCACGCCTCCGCACACCAGAGAAGCCGCTTGTGGAAGGTGGGTTAGCAAACAGGAGAAACGGAAAACTTTTCTCGTTGCCGAGCTTACCACTGCAAGGAATTCGGATGTCGACCTGGTATATTCGCGCGGCTGCTATTGTTCTTCTCCTGGCGACTGCCAGTGTGCTCTGGATAATGTTGCATCGATCAGCGCCCGAACAACAAATTGTGACTCGGAAGGGAACCGAGGCAACTTCGCCAAGGATCACTCAAGATACTTCGAGACAGCAGATATTTCCTCCGCCGAAGATCGTTCAAACTCCTGGGCAACCATCGGAGTACTTGGCTTCCAGAGAAACCCCGCATGGTAAGAAACCTCTCGGTATACAACCAAAGAGAGAACAACCTGTGGCACCAGCTACCCCTAACGACAGCCTTACGTTGATTACTCAACTACAGCAAAATATTCCACCTGCGATCGGTCCAATTGGAACAGGGAAAATTGTTGGCAGAATAACCGATAAATCGACAGGTGTTCCGCTGGTCGGCGTGAACGTGCTTGTCGTTGGTACCACACGCGGCTCTGTAACTGACATTGATGGGAAGTATACTATTATCGGTGTCCCTCCAGGATCGTATAGTATTCGTGCATCTCAGGTGGGCTATACACAGACTGAAACAAGAGATGTCAAGGTCGCGCAGAATGAGAACACTTCGCTAAATTTTTCTCTGAACACAAGCGAGGTCGCAATCATGGGCGTGACGGTCAGTGCACAGAAGCCGGTGGTAAACCAGATGTCCATTTCAGCACTCCAGGCCACCGGGAGATCAATCGAAGCTATTCCATCCGCCAAGGGTGTTCAGGATGTGTTGAAACTACAGGCGGGAATCGTCAAACAAGGGAATAACCTTTTCCTTCGCAAAGGAAGAACGAATGGGGTTCAGTACCTTGTCGACGGAATACCTACTTATAGTATACAAGGAAAACCAGGAGAGAAAAATCAGCAAGGCCACAATATCGGTCTTGGTGGTGAGCAAGAGTTCAACACCGAGCAGTACGACCGCATCTACGAAAATGAATTCCTCGACGCACTGAAGAATCCACTATCAACGTTCTCTATTGATGTTGACGCGGCATCGTACAGCAACATTCGACGGTTCATCAACAATGGTCAGTTCCCACCAAAGGACGCCGTGAGGATCGAGGAGATGATCAATTATTTCACATACGATTATCCTCAGCCGAAAGATAAGCATCCGTTCTCGATCACGACGGAAGTGACAACGTGCCCGTGGAATACCTCCGACAAGCTGCTGCTTATCGGTTTGCAGGGAAAGAAGATCCCGTTGGAGAATCTGCCTCCCAGTAATCTTGTCTTCCTGATCGATGTCTCCGGATCGATGAATGAGCCGAACAAGTTGCCGCTCGTGAAGTCTGCATTCCGCCTCCTCGTCGATCAACTGCGAGACAGAGATAGAGTCTCGATTGTCGTGTATGCGGGTAGCCCCGGACTCGTTCTTCCCTCAACGTCGGGGAGCGAGAAGGCAACCATTATGCAGGCGATTGATAATCTTGAAGCGGGTGGTTCGACTGCCGGAGGGGCGGGTATCAAGCTTGCGTACAAGGTCGCCAAGGAGAATTTCAAAAAGGACGGTAACAACCGGGTAATCCTCGCGACCGATGGTGATTTCAACGTCGGCGTCTCCAGCGATGGCGAACTCGTTCGCATCATCGAAGAACAACGCAACGAAGGCGTTTACCTTTCCGTCCTCGGGTTCGGCATGGGCAACTACAAAGATTCGAAGATGGAGAAGCTTGCCGATAAAGGGAACGGCAACTACGCGTACATCGACAATATCCAGGAAGCCAAGAAAGTGTTCGTCGGACAGATGGCTGGTACGCTCTATACCATTGCAAAGGACGTTAAGATTCAGATCGAATTTAATCCCTCGAAGGTGAAGGCATATCGATTGATCGGTTACGAAGATCGTCTGCTTGCCAAGGAGGACTTCAATGATGACAAGAAAGACGCCGGAGAGTTAGGATCGGGTCATACTGTGACCGCACTGTATGAGATCGTGCCTGCCGACGGCACGGTGGATCTTCCGACAATCGACTCACTGAAATATCAGAATGTTCAGATCACGTCCGATGCAGAGCGATCGAATGAAATGCTTACAGTGAAGCTGCGGTACAAACCACCGACCGACACCACAAGCAAGCTCATGGTAAACGCTCTCAAGGATAACACAGAAGACCTTGAGAGAGCGTCCGAGAACTTGCGCTTCGCCGCCTCTGTCGCAGAGTTCGGTATGCTCTTGAGGGATTCAAAGTTCAAAGGGACATCGACGTACGAGCACGTGATCACCTCGGCAAAGAATTCCACAGGGACGGACCTTCAAGGTTATCGAGCGGAGTTCATCAGGCTCGTTGAAGCATGCAAGCTCCTTTCCAAAAACAAGTGAATGAGTACCGAGCGAAGGTCGGGCGATGGGCTTGACCTCCGTCATTATTCATCCGTCCACAGTCCTCCCTCGGAACAAGAACCTCCCGTATGTTGTTCTGTTGCATAGAGAGCCAGACACATAAACACCTGATCATCTGGCAATGATAACCATATTCAGAGGAGACAACCATGATTCAACTTACGCTAACGAAAGAAGAATCCCAGACACTTCGTGAAATTCTTCTGAACGATTTTTCCGACCTACGGATGGAGATCGCGGGAACGGAACTGATGAACTACCGTGAGAAACTGAAGGAGAAAGGACAGTTCCTCAAGCGAGTCATTGAAAGTCTCGAAAAAGAGGAGAGCCATATTCCCTTGTAGAACTCTTTGCCAACGCAGTTGCCAAACACGTTGCAGAGTTTTGATTCCACGGTATATATCAGATTTTCTCTCACTTCTCATTGGTAATTTACCGCGTTATTATTACATTCTTGCCATTATCCATCTCATCAGTCACAGGAATAGTTTGATGAGCACGATCATCATATCAGAACCCACGCAGGAAAATCTCGCAATATCAATCTCTTGCGAATCGGAAACAAAGAAGAAGTCACTTCATTGATGACGACCCAGGCTTCCAGCGGGGGTGTAACGATCGATCGGTGACCTACTCTATGAACCGCGCCACGTTTGACAATGTACATCATTATTGCTACACTATGACATTCAGGGTAGTGCATCAGTTTGGTTCTTGGTAGGTCAGACATTTGGCGAAGCCATCCCTTCGGGACCTGTCTGACAGGCAAGTCTACGACTCTATCGAGTCGAAGTCTACGACCCTTCGGGTCGATAGACCCGTGGGGACTCGTAGAGAATGCCTGTCCCACTGAAATGTTTTTCTTGAATTGATGCACTACCCCATGCAAAGACCATTCACTTCAACATCATTAAGGGAAACGAGATGACTGATCTTCGTTATCCGGTGGGGAAATTTCAACCACAAGAATCAATCACCGATGGGCAACGCGAGCAATGTATCCGTGAAATTGCAGAAGCACCGATGAAGCTTCGATCAGCAGTCACAGGATTATCGGAAGACCAGCTTAACACACCGTACCGTGATGCCGGTTGGACGGTGAGGCAAGTTGTGCATCATCTTCCTGACAGTCATTTGAACGCGTACATCCGCTTCAAGCTCGCACTGACCGAGGAGCAGCCGAACATCAAGACCTATCACGAAAATTTGTGGGCTGAGCTGCACGATGCGCGCGACGCACCAATTGAAACTTCCCTCACGCTGTTGGAGCCACTTCACACACGCTGGGTCATGTTTCTCAAGTCGCTGAAACCGTCAGACTTTGACCGAACGCTTAACCATCCTGAGTACGGCATCATGAAGGTTCACACGCTCCTTCAGTTGTACGCCTGGCATGGCAGGCACCATGTTGCACACATTACCTCTCTCAAAGACAGAATGGGTTGGAAGTAACTATTACCAAGTTGTTTCAACGGACGTATGTATCACCTCAACACATCACATTGATGAAAGGATTTCTTATGAAGCTTACCATTGTACAGTACGCTGCGGTATGGTGTTTATCCATCCTCATCTCTGTAACCGTCTACGGCCAGGGGTTGTATTGGGAAAGCACGATGACCGGTTCTATGATGGGAGGAAAAGAAAGAACCTCCAAATCGTTCTACATGCCGAAAATGTTCAAAGAAGTTCGCGAAGGATCGGACGGAACGACGATCGTTCGCCTCGATAAGCAGCTCATGATCACCGTGAACAATAAAGACAAGACGTATTCCGAGATGACATTCACTGAGCTCGAAGCCACCATGAAGAAAGCCGTCGGCAAGATGGACGAAAAGATGGCAGAGATGGAAGAGAAACTTAAGGACATGCCCGAAGAGCAACGGAAGATGGTCGAGCAGATGATGGGCAACAAAATGCCCGGCAAGGGAAAGGATACAAAAGTTGAAATCTCAGCCACAGGTGAGAAGAAAACGATCAGCGGCTATGTTTGCGAAGAGTATCTCGTGAAACAAGACGGCAAAGAACTTATGACGCTCTGGACATCGAAAGACGTGAAAGCATTTGATGACATGAGGAAAGACTTAGAGGAATTCAAGAGCCGGATGGCGGCGCTCAACCCGATGGGCGGCAAAGGATTAGCTGAAGGGATGAAAGACCTTCAAGGCTTCCCCATTCAAACTCAGTTTGGACAAGGTTTGACATCAACCGTCACCAAAATCGAGAAACGATCAACACCGGCAAGCGAGTTCGAGGTGCCAGCGGGATACAAGAAGGTGAAGTCGAAGATGTTTGATGAGATGGAGAAGGAATGAAGATATCTTGCAATAACATGTTGAACTGACCGATACCTTAAATGGGTACGGACTCTTTTAGGATGATGTCACTCGTACCTATCAAGCTTAAATTTCTCACCCAAATACAACCGCCGCGCTTCGGGGTCGTTGGCAAGATATTCAGCTGAGCCGGATTTAATGATCTTCCCTTCGAAAAGCAAGTAGGAGCGGTCGGTGATGGAAAGTGTCTCGTGCACATTGTGGTCGGTGACGAGCACTCCGATGCCGCGGTTCTTCAGATCGTGCACGATGCGCATGATGTCTTCAACGGCGATCGGGTCGATGCCGGCGAACGGCTCATCGAGCAAAATAAACTTCGGCTGGGTGGCAAGAGAGCGAGCAATCTCCGTCCGCCGGCGCTCACCGCCCGAGAGCATGTAGCCTTTGCTGTCTGCGATCTGTGTAATGCCGAAGTCTTTCATCAACTGCTCACAGCGCACCTCGCGATCAGTGCGCGACAGCTTCATCATCTCGAGGACTGCGAGGATGTTTTCCCTCACCGTCAATTTCCGGAACACGGATGCCTCTTGTGAAAGATAACCGATCCCCATCCTTGCACGCTTGAACATCGGTTCTTTCGTGATCTCGGTATCATTGAGATACACTCTCCCTCCGTTCGGTCGGATCATGCCCACAATCATGTAGAACGTCGTCGTTTTCCCTGCTCCGTTCGGACCGAGCAATCCCACAACCTCACCCTGCCGAACATCGACGGTGACATTGTTCACCACGAGTCGTTTCTTATACTTCTTCTGCAAACCCTCAGAGCGGAGAACTCCTTGCCCCATTAGTGCAGAGGACCGAGGAGTCGCTTCAGTCTGGGAATGCTGTTCCGTTCGATCGTTCATTGGTGAAAGCAATATACTATTTTAACGCCACTAATAAAAGTTTGGTGGGGAAAAGATTGAGTACGATATCTTTTTAAATTTTTTACTTTTTACTTTCGACTTGTTGTTGCTCTCTTCCCGGTCTGTTCTCGCGCCAGTTAAAACCCTGCAGGTTATATTCGCTCTCCCTTCCTTTAACGAGTTTTTCAGGGAAGTACTGTCCTTCCACTCCTGCGATCACATTGATCTTATCCATTTTTCCGTCAACGAACGACATGACAACACGATCACCTGTCGTCTTGTTCATTCCATTCCCTTTTCTCTTCTCGAATAAATAATAGAGACTTGTGGCAGTAGTATTGACCCTGATCTGCTGAATCTTGTCGTTTGCAAAATGAAGGATGATCTCTCGCCCCGACATCTGGTTGAATCGCTTTGGGTACGCCGTATCGGTGTTAGAAATGGCGAATGCTCTTCCGCGGACATACACCGTTTCCAGCTTTCGTTTCTTGAGCTTGATGGCGATGGAATCGCCCGACACCTGGTTGTCTTCCAGCTTCTCAGTTGTATACCACACGATCGGCGAGCGGTTGAGAACGATGCTATCGCGGTTTGTCAAGTAGATACTCACCCCAGCTTCGGCAGCAAGTCCGCTGCGGATGATCTTAACACTGTCGGTCGCAACGAGACGTTCAAGGGAATCCTGGTACGATTCCATAATGACGCTGGTGACGAGTAACGTGTCGCTCTTTCCTCCGCTCGTGTCGATTTGGATAACTTTGGGTTGTTCGGTGACTTTACTGTATTTCTCTTTCTTGAAATTTTCAAAATGGTTTCCGAGGATGGTGATATTGTTTTTGGCATTGACAACCTTCACATGCCCTATGGCAATCGACTTCTCCTCCTCACGGAAATAGGTTAGCTCGTCTGCCGTCAACTCCGATGTTGTGTCCTCGACGAAGACATTTGTCTTGAAATATGCCTTCTTCTCCTTGATGAAATATTTTCCATATGCTGCCCGGAGAACTGTTGTGCGGTCTTCCAACATCACACGATCAAATGCTTCTGCAACTTTCGTGTCTCCATAATACATCCCTCGCTGCCCGACCATTCTCAGCGTATCGTCATGCACCTCGACTACGCCATCAAAGGATACCTTGTTGCTTGTGAGGTATTGGGTGGCGCGCTCACAGTTTACCATCGTCGTTCCTTGTCTGAACCGCACATGTCCGATCAATTCACGAGCGCGCTCACCGTTGATCTCCATGCCCACGAGACTATCGGCATGTTCGAGCACAATAACATCTTTATCCCGCTGGCCAAACGTCGGCACCGAGAGCATCATCAGCAAAATAAGCTGATAGGCAACCCGCTCGCACTGATGCATGGCGATGAACGACCTGTTACTCATTCGGCTTTGCTTGACCAGTCACCTTAAAAATCGTGTAATGCTTCAATCCCTGGTCGGATTCAAACCCTTGGCCGTTGATGTGTTCCGTCGGTGAGGTAATATCAACATAGGATGGTGTATGGACTTTCTGCGTGATGTTCGTCCAGTAGAGATCTTCTGTCTTGAGTGTCGTACCGCTGTCGGAAACTACAACCACATTTTCGTGGGCTTCAAAGTCATGTGTGACATCATTGACTTGTCCGCGAGCTGCCGTGAGAATAGAGGTATGGCGCTCATGCTCATCGAAGAAATCCACGACGATGTTGGAGTCCAAGCGGGTGTACCTTTTCTCAGCAAACATTGCAATATGTCCCGCTCGGAGAATGGCGGTCACTCTCCCCGAGTCGGTGAAGGTAATCGTAGCGCTCCAGCTTTCCTGCGTCGGAACGTCCTGCCCAAGACCCGTCGAAGCAACTGAGGGTTTGATCTTTTCTTCGCAGCCGAGAAGCAGCACGAAGCTGAGAACAAAGAACAGTGGGTGTAAAACTGAGAGAGGACGGAAGCGAGGAACACTTTGATTTTTTACTTTTGCATTTGGCATCGATTACTGGTTTTCCCCTCCCAATCCCGCCTTGACGAGTTCATGAAGGTGAATCATACCGATGGGTCGATGCCCGCTATCCACGACAATAAGCTGTGTGATGTTATGTGCCTCCATTTCCTGCAGGGCGACTGCCGCAAGGATATCACTCGTGATCGTCTTTGGATGTGTTGTCATCATCATCTCGGCGGTAATAAGGGTGACATCGGTTGTCTTCTGCAATAACCGACGAAGGTCACCATCGGTGACAATGCCAATGAGTTTTCCATCCCCATCGACCACACATGTCGCCCCAAGACGCTTGGACGTCATTTCCAAAATCGTATCACGCACCGGAGCATCGCGTTTCACCTTCGGCACTGCATTTCCTTGTGCCATTAACTCTTCGACCTTCAAGAGGAGTCGTTTACCGAGATTGCCACCTGGATGATACAAGGCAAATTCTTCGATGGTGAAATTTCGCTTTTCCAAGAGCGCCATCGCAAGCGCATCACCAAGCACAAGCGTTGCTGTTGTTGAGGATGTCGGCGCGAGATCGTACGGGCAGGCTTCCTCCTTTACGCTGATGTCCAAGACAACGTCGGAGGACTGTGCGAGCTTGGAGGTGGGATTTCCTACCATTGAGATCACTGGCACCCCCATGCGTTTTATCAAAGGGATTAAATTATGAAGCTCAGCAGTATCGCCACTCTTCGAGACACAGATGACAACATCCCCCTTTCGTACCATCCCAAGATCCCCGTGAACCGCGTCCGAGGGGTGAAGAAAAAGGGATGGTGTCCCTGTGGAATTTAGTGTAGCAACAATTTTTCGCGCAACGATGCCCGACTTTCCCATGCCCGTCACGACGATCCGACCTTTACACTGATACATCGCCTCAACCGCGTTGGCAAAACTCTCCCCGATGCGCTGCTCAAGTGCTGCGACTGCTTCCGCTTCAATGCGGATCACCTGTTTACCTTTTTCGATTGACGATTTCATTATCGATTCGATACTCCCCTTTTCACGATTCTTTCCGGAAAACATTTGCCAATCGTTTAAGAAACGATGGTTCTTCCCATCGATCCGGCTCCACGATCCCTTGGAGGTGGACTTTCGTTTTGATCTTATTATATGTGAGAAATGCGTACGTGAGATCTGCGTCGGAATACTGCGAGAGCTCTTCGAAGAACCGTTTCGATTGGAGTGCGATCTCAGGATCCCGGATATTTTTGTGCAGCATCAGCTCGTTGTAGAAATTCGTCACAGGGATTAGGTGGTTTACTTCTGATACAGAATCAAATACCCACAACCGTTTGTCATGGATACATATCGCGAGGGTGAGACTACCACCCCTTCCAATGACTGTGTGCATGGCAACTTCCCGTACTTGCCGTTTACACTGCGGGCATGATTCACGAGGGCTCCACATTGAATATGTCCAGCGTCTCGATTCTTCAACATCGGGAGGAATTTCTTCCATCCGATGACCGACAATCTCAACAGAGATCTGGTCGTCAGCCACCTCTCTCACGGTGATGGAAATCGTGCCGAAGGTTGTTTCAATCGCGCCGTACGCGAACACTGCCGGCAGCGGTGCGCTGAGGTCAGGTTGCACCCCTTCACCTCCGAGGATGATCTCACCATTGCCGCGACGTCCCTCACCAAGCACCTTCATCGATTGAATCATTTCGCGATAGCCTCGATATCCCGCGCGGTTCGCGGGAAGCACCCATTCGATCCATTCGCGTTCTCGTGTGGAGAGTGGTCTCGGATACACGTCATCGTTGAGAGAAGGGGTCATGGAAGCCGGATCACTTTTTTCGCGTTCAGGATCGCGTCGAGAAGTTCGCGCACGGCACCACGACCTCCGTCTTGGATAGTCACGATATCAACTGCGTCGGTTACTATGCGCATTGCAGTCGCTGGTGCGGCGCTCACGCCAGCTGCCTGGAGAATCGGGAGATCAAGTTCATCATCTCCCATATAGCAAAGTTCGTCGGGGTGCAACCTGTATTTCGATGTAAGCTGCTTGAACACCCTCAGCTTATCTTTCGCTCCCTGGTGAACTTCGCGGATACCCAATTCCTTCGCTCTGAGGGTTACAATCGGCGAAGCTCTCCCGGTGATGAGGGCAAGCTTCAAGCCATTTTTCTGCGCACGCTCGATCCCGAAGCCATCGTGTGCATTGAACATTTTATATTCAGTTCCGCGATCATCATACATGATGCGACCATCGGTGAGAACACCATCGACATCGAGAACGACCATGCGGATCCGCTTGAGTTTGTCAATCAGCGTTGAACGTGTGATACGATTAGATGGCAAATTGTTCTTTCACTAATGAATCGATGGCTTTCACCTGTTTAATGAGGTCTTCCAACAACTCTAATTTTAACTGACTACTTGCGTCACTGAGCGCGCGTTCTGGATTGGGATGCGTTTCGACAAACAACCCATCGATACCCACAGCTACCCCTGCTCGGGCAATCGGAAAAATAAACTCGGGCTGTCCACTGGAATGGTTTTTCGCCCCTCCCGGTAATTGCACGGAGTGCGTCGCATCGAGAATCACCGGATGCCCGAACTGTCGCATGATGCTGAGTGCCCGCATATCGACGACGAGATTATGATAACCGAACGTTGTTCCTCGCTCGGTGAGCATCACGTTCTTGTTGCCGGTCATCGTGACCTTATGCGCTTGGTGCTCCATATCCTGCGGGGCGAGGAATTGACCTTTTTTGATATTCACTGCTTTCCCCGTTCGTCCGGCCGCCTGCAAGATTTCTGTCTGTCGTGAAAGGAATGCAGGCACTTGAAGGACATCAACCACTTCCGAGGCGGGCGCTGCTTCCAGTTCTGAATGGATATCGGTGAGCACTGGAATGCCGAGGTCTCGTTTCACTTCAGCGAGAATCTTCAGCGCCTCACCCATCTCCAGTCCCATAAACGAGACTCCACTCGTGCGGTTTGCTTTCTTATACGACGCTTTAAAGATGAGAGGTACATGGTATTTGCTGGTGATCTTCTGGATGTATTCCGCTGTTTGAAGCGTGATCTCTCGACCCTCTACAACACACGGACCAGCGATGAGTACCAGCGGGCTCCCATCGCCAATATTGATATTCCCGACTCTGACCATGAAAGGCTTTCGTGTGAGAATTTGTCGTGATAAAAGTACGAAAAATCAAACCAATATCAAAAGGGTTCGGGTGGTGGCTCAGTTTCACAGGTGTCACAGCCTGTCCCGCTGAAAAGCGGGAGTCCACACCGTGACACAAGCACAGAATTCGGTCACGGAATGGTCCGTGACCGCCGTGATTTCTCAAAGTAAGCCAGCACCATGGTTCGGCCAGACTTGATTGCGAACAAGAACGTCCCCACCACAGGTGTTCAATTGCTTCTCTCGCCCATTTAAGGTATTTTCTATTCACTCATGATTAGCCTCAAAGCCTACGCCAAAATCAATCTCGGACTACGAATCCTCGGCAAGCGGAAGGACGGATACCACGAAATTGAGACCATCTTTCACCGCGTGAATGTGTTCGATGAGATTGAGATCGAGCTGGCATCAGTAATCTCATTGGCTTGCAGCGACCCAGCTCTCCCGATAGACAAGCGCAATCTCTGCATTCGAGCCGTACGTCTCCTCCAACGCGAGTGCAACATCAAACAGGGAGTACAGATCTCGTTGAAGAAGAACATCCCTGTCGGCGCCGGGCTCGGGGGCGGAAGCTCAGACGCAGCTGCTACTCTCCTCGCACTGGTGAAGTGGTGGAATATCAACATCAGTCACGAACGACTCAATGCGATCGCGCTTCAGCTCGGATCAGATGTCCCCTATTTCTTGAAGGAAGGGACAGCATACGCAACCGGTCGCGGTGAAGTTCTCGAATATTTCGATCTGGACATTCCATACTGGATTGTGCTCGTATACCCTAACATTCATATTTCGACCGCGTGGGCGTACCAACAAGTTCTCACCGAGAACCAGAAACCCGCCATCCCTCTCAAACAGATCGTACAGGAGAATATCAGCGATCCCCGCCTTCTCGTCGCTCATATACCTAACGACTTTGAGCCACTTGTTCTTCGATCGCATGGAGCAGTTGTCCGCGTCAAGAAAAATCTGTACGATTCCCGCGCGGAGTTTGTACAAATGTCCGGAAGCGGCTCAGCCGTGTATGGCTTCTTCGCAAAAGAATCAGATGCCCGCGAGGCTGCGGGGAACATGGATAAAGCCTATAGCGTGTTCATCACGCCACCGCATTTCATACCGGCATGACATCCGGATGCAATTGCTTCTCGTGACGCGTTTCTCTATATTTTCTGAAAATTTTTTGCCCTCATGATCATCTCTTCGCGCGCGTACCTGATACTTCTTCCGTGTATTCTGCTCTTCACCCTGCCGCAGAAGGGGTATCCTCAGGGTGTTTTTGCAGACAGTACAGCAGCCGACACACTGCACGCAGAGAAGTCGGATTCTCTCATGCCAACACTGACGAAACCCATTCCGCTTGTCGGTTCGATCGATCGATCTCTCAATCCTCGTGACATTATCAATGACTCAACAATCAACTTTGCCAGCTATCGTTATCCTGGCGATTTGCTGGAACAGATGCCTGGCGTTTACATTAGAGAATTCGGAAGCCCCAACCAGTTAAACGATCTCACAATCCAGGGTCTTGACTTGAGGAATATCTCGATCATGAGCGATGGAATCCGTTTAAATGATCCCCTCTCAGGAATGGTTAACCTCAATGTATATCCTACTGAGCAGATCGAACGGCTCGAGCTCGTTCGAGGGACGCGAGCTTTTCTCTATGGACTCAATAGCACGGGAGGTGCGATTAATTTCATCAGCAAGAGTAAGAAAGCGCTTCGCCCTTATTCACATCTCCGTTACACTGAATCGGCATTCGGCTTCGGGTCAGTCGACGGAATGGTGAGTCAGGACGTCATGCGAGGATTGAATGTCACGACAGGGTTTCAGCATACCACGTTCGGTCCACGATTCACTAACGACGACTACGATGGATGGAATGCCCGCGTGAAGCTCAGATACAATGTTAGCAACACAGTGAATGTTTTTGCCTCCGAGATGTACAATCAAACACAATTGGGACTCAATGGTGGCATAAACGTTTCAACCACCCCTGGTACATTGCGGTTTGATAAAATCCAGGCAGTCGTGCGCAATCCCGATGCGTACGAAAAGATTACCCGCCACGATGTACAGCTCGGCGTGGCTGCACGGTTCCCCGGAGATTCAAATGCGGTCAGCACACTTACACTCTATCTCTCATCAAACTTGCGTGAATATCGCGACGAAGAGAACCGTTCCAATCCCAACGGTATTTTTATCCAGCAGGATCAACGTTCTCAGTGGATGGGGTTAAAACTTTCGCATCATCAGGAATTTGATCGACAGATCATCGACCTTGGAGCTACCCTCGAATCGCAGCGTGCACTTGTTTCACCAGCAACTGCCGAACGACGCGCAACCCTTGCAAGCGTCTTTGGCAAATTGCAGGTACGACTTTTAGAATTCCTATCTTTATCCCCGTACACACGCTTCGACAATTTAGAGGACGAAAATCAGCTCTCGTATGGAGGCGACGCCGTCTTCTCACCGGCTTCTAATCTTGAACTCTTCGGTGGATACTCTCGTTCGAACCGGTTTCCAACATTGTTGGAACGTGACGGAGGGGCGTTCCCTCCAATAGTCTCCGACCCGATCGATAGTTCACCAGAACATCATCATCTTTTCGAAGCAGGTCTCCGGTTCACAGGGGGAAATTCGTCGTTTGAATTCAACTTCTTCCACAGAACAATCAAAGATGCCATTCTTGTCGACACGCGGACGGACCTCGGCGGTCAAAATCCTGTCTTTAGATTTGCCAGAGACGATGAGGAGATTTTTAGCGGTGCAAGTACAAGAGTCTCTGCCCACATCGGTAGTCTCTTTGTGGAAGGAAATGCACAATATCTTGATCATAGAGTTGATGATCGGGTGGACAGTGTCGATTTTCCCAAATGGAGTGCAAATGGCGGTTTGTATTTTTGGGACAAACTGTTTAACGGTCATCTCAATCTCAAAGCTGGGGTCCGCGGACGGGTGTTTAGTTCTTACAGTGGAAAAGAATTCAATCAGCAGGCACAGGTGTACATCCCACTCGGTTTCTCGTACACCATTCCTACTAACGGCACCATTGATCTCGTCATCATCGCTCATCTCGGCGACGCGTATGTGCACTTCATTTGGGATAATCTGCTTGATCGAAAGTATATCATGACGTCGTTCTACCCCATGCCCGAGCGACAACTGCGGTTTGGTGTAAGTTGGGAGTTTACCAATTAATCGTATTGAGGCTATTCCATGTCGGTGATTACTATCTTCGGTAGTTCCCGTCCCCATTCCGGCGAACCCGAGTATGAAACGGCGCGCGAACTTGGTGGGCTTCTTGCCAACTCGGGATACGACATTTGCAATGGTGGTTATGGTGGAACGATGGAAGCAACTGCGCAAGGCGCGCGCGAGGCCGGCGGAAAAACGATCGGCGTTGTCGCAAAGTATTTCAGCCTCGAAGCAAATCCTTACATCGTGCATAAATTCGTCACAACGACATTGACCGATCGCCTCATGAAATTGATCGAGCTTGGTGACGCGTACGTCGTTCTCAAAGGAAGCACAGGTACATTGTTCGAACTCGCTGCGGTGTGGGAATTCATGAATAAGAACATCATCCACAGCAAACCAATCGTTGTCGTCGGAAACTTCTGGACACCGGTGGTGAATTCACTCGGAGAAGAACTGACACACGAAGGACGCGACGACGTGACAACATTTGTTACCGTAGTGAAATCACCGGGAGAGTGCGTGAACATTCTCAATACGACGGTCAAGCGTAGATGAGTAACCATTAGTCTGCTTGACTCACTCATTTATTTTTTGTACAATCCTGCCGTGCATACAATGAATATCAGTCTGTTTCCGTCCTTTCCAACGACAACGCTCGGCAAAGCTACTCAACAATATTCCTTTCATCATCAGGAGGATTTATGGAACAGATAGTTCAACAACCGATGCAGTCACCTATAGGACGGACGTCGATCGCGTCCTACGCTGGATTCTGGAAGCGGTTCGTCGCATACCTCATCGACAAGCTTATTCTTTCGGTCGTTACGTTTATCCTTTTTATCCCCGTGCTGGGTTTGCTGGGGATCGGCGCGCTCGCGCATGAAGATGTTGACGATTCTGTGGGATTTCTCATTGCGTTTATCGGCGCTTACGCAATGGCAATCGTTCTGATCATCGTTGCTGATTGGCTTTACTTCGCTCTGATGGAATCGAAGAAAGGTGCGACGCTTGGAAAGATGGTCCTGAACATCACCGTCACCGATACAAACGGCAGCCAGATTTCTTTCGGTAGGGCAACCGGGAGGTATTTTGGAAAGATACTCTCCGGACTGATCTTCTGCGTTGGATACATCATGGCTGGTTTCACTCAACAGAAACAAGCCCTCCATGATATCCTGGCGGGAACATTGGTGGTGAACAAGTAAAGAGACTGCGTCACTCCGATATCCTTAAGAAAGAACGTCGTTGAATCGACAGCATGTAGTTGCAAAAGGGTTGGGCATCGAGCGGGGCTTCCGGTGGCGCGGACACGAAGTCACCCGCATCGAAGGTTTCAGCGATGCGGTGTTTGCCTTCGCCGTTACGTTGTTGGTCGTCTCCCTCGAAGTGCCGAAAACGTTCAGTGAACTGCTCGAAGCGATGAGCGGTTTTATTGCCTTCGCGCTGTGCTTTTCTTGGCTGATCTGGATCTGGTATAGTCACTATGTGTTCTTCCGGCGTTACGGCCTACAAGATCGTTATACAATCGTGCTCAACGCAGCGCTCCTGTTCGTGATTTTGTTCTATGTCTATCCTCTGAAATTTCTCGCGACGCTCCTCGTCAGCCAACTGATTATGGGCAATGCCACTGTCCGGCGACCGAATGGTATCGTCGAGAATATGATCGGACAGGGTCAGGGTAGCACATTGATGATCATTTATGATCTCGGGTTCATCGCAGTGTTCATCGTGTTCATTCTTCTCTACTGGCACGCATATCACCGGCGAGATAGCTTGGGGTTGAATGCCTTAGAGACATTAGATACGCGTGCGCACATTTGGGCAAACCTTTCAATGGTATGTGTGGGAACGACGTCTCTTCTGATTGTTATCATTGGCGGAGAAGCAAAACTCTCTCTTGCCGGTCTGATGTACTTCGCCATCGGACCCATTCGCACGGTGTTCGGTTTCTTGTATGGGAAGAGACGGCGGAAGGTGGAGGAGGGGGTCGTGGATGAGGCTGGGTAACTACGGCAAAGATCGTTTGCGATCCCAGAACATTGTCTAACCTTCGAACTTATTTCTTGGTGCGTCTGAATCTCCGTACCTGAAACAACAACTACAAAGAACCAAAAAAGAGAAATCCTAAATTGTTCACAAAGGAAACCGTCATGAAGAACTTTTTGACCATCCTCCTCATAATATTTTCCATTTCAGATCAGGCGTCAGCTCAACCCCGACGCGACCTTCTCGATCCCAAACTTCGCGACCTCTTTCATGAGGCGCTGAGCGGTGAGCTGGCGAAGGAACACGTCATCGCTATCACGCGGCATCACCGCATACAGGGCTCACGTGGTTATCGGGATGCCGCGCATTACGTCTTGGGCAAACTGCGTGAGTACGGTTTCTCGGAGAAAGACGCATACATCGAGTCGTTCAAGTCGGATGGGAAAGTGCAATATCAAACGTGGCAATCGCCATCGGGGTGGGACATCACGTCGGCAGAGTTGAGGATGGCCGAGCCGTATGATGAACGGATCGTCGGCTATCCGGAGATCGCAATGAGCGTGATGACGTACTCAAATGCCGGAGATGTCACCGCCGAGCTTGTGTGGGTCGGCGCGGGCACGAGCGATGATGATTACAAAGGAAAAGATGTGAAGGGAAAGTTTGTCCTTGCCACAGGCTACGGCGGAGAAGTCCATCGTCTCGCCGTGCTTAAGTACGGAGCAAAGGCAATTGTTTGTTACCTTGATGATGACCGCGCGAAGTTCTATCCCGACATGCTGCAATATACCGGCATGTGGCCCCGCACTGAGGAATTGCCAAAGGTTACCTTTGGCTTCAATCTCACGAATCGGCAGGGAGAGAAATTGAAAAACATGCTGCTTGCAGGGAAGAACGTCGTGCTGCATGGGTGGGTGAAAGGAATCGGACTTGAGCCCTATTTCATGGACGTTGTGGTCGCGCACATCCGCGGGACGGAGAAGCCGGACGAGGAGCTCGTCTTCAGCGCGCATCTCGATCATCCCAAAGAATCTGCCAACGATAATGCCAGCGGTTCGGGCGCGATTCTCGATATCGCTCGCACGTTGAAAGAACTTATCGATAACGGACACATACCAAAACCGAAACGCTCCCTTCGCTTCCTCTGGGTGCCGGAATGGAACGGCACAATGGCATACATTGACAAGCACCCGGAGATGGTCGGACCTGAGCTTGGCGGAAAATTTCTCGCCAACATGAACATGGATATGGTGGGAGAAAACCTTGAGTTGCTGCACTCGAAGTTAATCCTCACTCGCACACCGGCCTCACTTCCATCGTGCGTCAACGACGTCGTCGAGAATATGGCAGAGATGGTAGACAATATGGATATCACGACACTTCGTGGTGGTCATTCGATGTTCAATTATCGCGTCACTCCCTACAGCGGCGGCAGTGACCACATGATGTTCATTGACCGAAAAATTCCCGGCATCATGTTCTCGCACGATCCCGATTACACACACCACACTTCGGAGGACACTCCCGGTAAGGTCGATCCTGTGGAACTTGAGCGATGTGAGATGATTGCAACAGGGACGATGTGGTATTTGGCAAACCTAGATTGGTTTGAAGTTAGGCGATTAGCAAAACTTGTTTATACAAACGCGTCAAAAGCGTTATCGGATGCTTTTTTCAGAGGAGATCAGTAGTACGTGCGAAAGGCTGACAGTACTTGGGGAATGCGGGATGCCCCCGGATTCGATAATTTACTT